>NZ_JBYIQP010000200.1:0-1442 GCF_057707665.1 Actinacidiphila sp. bgisy167
GGCTTCAAAGTTGAGCGGTGCGGAGGTGCCCGCCGGCGGTTTCCCCTTGGCGCTGGCGGCCCAGCAGGGCGGGCTCGCCGGTGATGAGGGCGGCCGGGTCCGAGACCAGGGCGTCGAGGGCGGTTTCCAGCCGGGCGAGCAGTTCGCCCTGGGAAAGGGGCCACATGGTCGCGACGTGGGCGCGTACCTGCCCGCGATGCGCCCACCGGTTCGTGTCCCGCGACATCACCGCCCTCTGACCCGAAACCGCAGGTAGCGGCCGACGGTGGTGTAGTTGTGCTCGCCGTCGGCCGGTGAGCTGCGTGATCGGGGTGGGGGGCACGGGTGGCACCCGGCTGTCGTGCCGGGTGGACGGCTTTCCAGGGCAATTCGGCGTGGTTCGGGCCAGGTCGGGACGATGGGTCAGGAAGCCAGGGGAGGTCGGGCGGCGCGGATCCTCGCCAGGGCGGTGGCGATCAACGCGCTGGCCGTGGGTGCGAAGTGCAGTTCGTGGCGGCGGGCGGTGGTGGTCAGCCGGGCGGCGCGGGCAATCAGCAGGCGGCGCACGGTGGCCATGCGGCGGCGGGCCGAGCCGATGGGGACGGGCATCTGCAGCCAGGCGGCCAGGTTGTAGGCCAACAGGGCGCCCCACATCCACATGGCGTTGACCGGGTGGGATGCCGACGGCAGGTGATTGAGGCCGGCGCCGTGGGCGGTGTCGCGGAACAGCTCCTCGACCTTGGTGCGGCGGCGGAACTCCCACTCCGCCTGTGCGATCTCCTCGTCCAGGTCCAGGTCCTGGTTGGTGGCGATGAACGAGTAGGCGTATGCGGTGTCGGCGATCCCGTCCAGGACCAGGGCGAGCTGATCCTTGCCGACGGTGCGCGAGCGACGCGAGCGCGGGTCGGCCGACAGCTCGGCGGCGTCGTAGCGCACCCGCCGGGCGAGTATCCGGGTGCCCTGGGGCCAGCCCGTCGGCACGTAGTCCAGCAGTGCGACCTGCGCTTGCGGGTAGTCGACCGCGTCGATCCAATCGTCCTCGTCGACCCTGGCAACGGCCCGCCACAACGGCTTGCTGCGCGGCACCCCGAGCCGGAACAGTGCCTGGCGGGCCACGATCTTCTCGGCGACCTTGCCCGCGTAGTAGCCGGAATCGCCCTGGAACAGGACCGGACCGCTGGCCCCGGCAGCGCGCACGGCGTCCACCGCCCGGTCGATCTGTGCTGGAGCGTGGGTGCGGCCGTCCGAGCGGCCGTCGAGCAGATCCGCGACCAGCACCACCCCGGCCTGGGCCCAGTGCGCGGCGTGCACCCGCCCCGCTATCTCGCCCTTGTAGGAGCGGACCACCTGGTCCTTGCGGGTGGAGAACACTTCGATGTCCTTCGCGTCCAGGTCGATGGTGACCGGCCCGAACACAGCCTTCGCTCGCTCGGTGACCGGCAGCGCGGCCAGCGCCCGCGCGG
>NZ_JBYIQP010000201.1:0-1391 GCF_057707665.1 Actinacidiphila sp. bgisy167
GCCGGTGAAAGCGACACCGAAGCGAGCCGATTTTCGGCATCTGAAAGCTCTGCGTCGTACAAGTGAACATTCTTTGAACGGCACTGCCAGGGGCGTCGATTCATGCTGCCCGTGATTCCCCGTGATTTCCCGTGGTTCCCCGCACATCCCTGCCCGACGTGGCAGGCATGTGGCACACCCCCCTCGATGCGAACCACCGAGTCAGCCGCCTTCCCGCTCCGCGGACCACGGTGGTCGAAACCTGCAGTTGATGCGGGGCGGAGCAAAGGGGAAACACCACGTGGTCCCGTCAGCCGTGGTTGCGAAAGACGAGCAGATAGCGCCAGAAGAGGAGCCTGCGGATGTTGCATCCGGGCAGCAGCACCGCGGCTTCCCGGCGGATCTCGGCCAGGGGCATGGCCGGCTGTCTCACCGGCACCTTCACCCGTTCCCTATGAGTCGCAGCAGAGACAGAGAGGATCTTGTCCCTCACCGCGACAGCCAGTCTGGCGACGGCGTTGACGGGCACAGCTGCCAGGCTCCAAGCCCAGTCGAGCCGGGTCTTCTCCGGAAAGCACCCCAAGATCACGAGGACCCCGCCGGGCGCAAGCGCGTCACGCAGTGCGGCGACAGTGTCGAACGGCATGTGGTGAATGCTGGCGAGGCACGAGATGAAGTCGTAATGCGCCTTGGGAAATTCGACTTCAGTCACGTCCGCGTGCTGGAAGCGCGGACTCCGGTCACTGGTCATCCGGCCGGACAGCGCGCGAGCCTCCGCGATGGCCTCCTCCGACGGATCGATCGCATCGACCTCTATGCCCAGGCGAGCGAGCCGACGCGCGAACTGGCCGGTCCCGCACCCCACATCCAGTGCCGCACCGCAGTTCCGCGGCACCTGGCGCAACAGCAGACGGTGATAGTGGTCGTTGTGATCAAAAGGCATGGCCCCGACCCTGCCACAGCGGACGCACTCGGCCTCACCTTCCACCATCAACACCCTTGCGGTGATCTGCGTCATACCAGCGGGTCCGGAATGCAACACAAGCCGCTGTCATCGTCGCGAACGCGGCGCCAGCAGCGGACCTGCTCAATGGCAACACGCACCCGACCGCACACGGCCTCTGCGGACACAAGGCATAGCAGCGTCTCGCTGCTGTCGGACTGCGGTGTCCCGCTGGAGGAGATCTCCGGCCTGGTCGGCCACTCCGGTACGGCAGTCACCGAAGAGGTCTACCGGAAGCAGATCCGCCCCGTGATCCAGACGGGGGCGGTCGTGATGGACGGCATCTTCAAGCGCGATCCGAAGCCGTGGCAAGCAAGGATGACTTCGTCGCGCGCCCAATCCGGGTTCTTGACGGCCTTGACCTGGAAGCCGAGGCGCTTCAACCAGGCGGCTGCGTGATCCTGGCCAC
>NZ_JBYIQP010000202.1:0-1381 GCF_057707665.1 Actinacidiphila sp. bgisy167
GTCATTCGCCTGACAGTTGGGCGGCCTTTGCGTGATCGTGTCTTCTCGCTGAAGTCGACAGTCGATCAACCCAAAGGCCGTGATGGACAGTCTGCAAGATGGCGCCGCGCGCGTCGAGGCCCTGACCGGGTTGTCCCGGTTCCGCCGCGAGTTCTACGAGTGCCTGACCCTGCGGGCCGATGCGCTGTTCGAGCTGACTGACGCGGTGCTGTGTGCCGGCGGGCCGGTGGTTTCTCTGCCTGAGCTGTCGCTGGAGGCGGTGTACCGGCGCGGGCACGGGGCGATGTACGACGCGCTGGCCCAGGGGCACATCGCTGTGTCCCGTCTGCGCAGGGCGCTGGCCGGGCTGGAGCTGCCGCGCGGTGCGGATCGGCAGCTGTCGATCGCGCTGGACGTCACGCCCTGGCCTCGTCCGGATGCCGAGTGCTCGCCCGAGCGGCTGCACTGCCACCGTCCGTGCCGTTGCGACGGGGTGCGCCAGACCATCCCGGGCTGGCCCTACCAAGTGGCGGTAGCCCTGGGTGGGGGCCGCTCGTCGTGGACCGGCCCGCTGGACGCGGTGCGCATCGGGCCCGAGGACGATCCCACCGAGGTCACCGCCGCTCAGATCCGTGAGCTGCGCGCCCGCCTGGAACAGGCCGGGCAGTGGCGGCCGGGCGACCCGCCGGTCCTGTTCGTGATGGACTCCGGCTACGACCTCGTGCGTCTGACCTGGCTGCTTGCGCGAGGAGCCGGTCCGGCTGCTGGGACGCGTCCGCGCGGACCGGGTGATGTACGCGCCGGCCGGTAAGCGCCGCGGAACCAACCCGGGACGCCCGCCCCGCCACGGGGCGGAGTTCCGCCTGTCCGACGCGGCCACCCACCCGGCCCCGGTTCAGGAGTCGACCGGCGTCCACGACCGCTTCGGCAAGGTCACCGCCCGCTGCTGGGGCCGACTGCATCCCAAACCGGACCGGCGCGGTTCCTGGGCCGACCACCAGGGCGAACTGCCCCTCGTCGAGGGCACACTGGTCCACCTGGCCGTCGAGTACCTGCCCGGCAACCGCGCCCCCAAGCCCCTGTGGCTGTGGCACAGCGACCCCGACGCCACCGCGCACAACGTCAACCGCCTCTGGCGGATCTTCCTGCGACGATTCGACATCGAACACACATTCCGCTTCTTCAAGCAGACCCTCGGGCTGACCCGGCCTCGTCTGCGCACCCCGGAACAGGCCGACCGATGGGTGTGGCTGATCCTCGCCGCCTACGCCCAACTCTGCCTCGCCCGCCCCCTGGCCGAGGACCTGCGCAGGCCCTGGGAGAAACCACTGACTCCGGACCGGCTCACCCCCGGCCGGGTCCGGCGCGGCTATCCCCGTATCCGGCGGATCCTGGGCACTCC
>NZ_JBYIQP010000203.1:0-1374 GCF_057707665.1 Actinacidiphila sp. bgisy167
CCAGGGGCCGTTGCATGTTCGCGATCCGTCCGGAACGTCGTGCTGGTCCGGCCTTGGAGTGGACGTCCTGGTTCGAGCAGGGGCAAACGCAGTGCAGGCACGGTCTCGGTGATCATGTGAGTGTCGAAGTCCCATGAACACCTGGCGAGTCCGTGCCTGCTCCTGCATCTTCCCTCATTCCCACCGCGCTGGACCAACTGGGCCGGGCTGCCGCGCCGGTCCCGCTGGCGGACGCGGTCGCACTGTCCGGTTTCCTGGATCTGGTGCCCGACCCGCGAGGAGTCCGGGGCCGCCGCTACCGGTTGTCCGCTCTGGTCGCCGCGGCCGCGGCCAGTGTCCTGGCTGGTGCCCGCTCGCTCACCGCGATCACGGAATGGATCAGCGACATCCCCACCTGGGCCTGCCGGGTTCTCGGCTTCCCCACCGACCCGCTCTCCGGCACCGTCTCCGTACCACACCCCCACACCCTGCGCCGTCTCCTCGTCCAACTCGACGGCGACGCTCTGGACCAGGCGATCGGCGCCTTCCTCACCGCCCGCGCCGCCCCGGCCGGCCCCGGACTGCGAGCGATCGCCGTCGACGGCAAGGCCCTACGCGGCTCGCGCACCCCCGTCACCGGGCACGTCACCCTCCTCGCCGCGATGGACCACACCGGCCACGTCCTGGCCCAGCGCCAGGTCGCCGACAAGAGCAACGAGATCCCCGCCTTCCGGCCTCTGCTGGACAGCATTGACCTGACCGGCACGGTCATCACCGCGGACGCGCTGCACACCCAGCACGCTCACGGCACCTACCTCCGCGAGCGCGGTGCCCACTACATCGCCCAGGTCAAGGCCAACCATCCCGGCCTGTTCGACCGCGTCCGCCGCCTGCCCTGGCGCGAGATCACACTCGACCACTACGACCGCACCCGGGCCCACCACCGCCTGGAGATCCGGCGACTGAAGACCGCCGCCTTCGCCCACCTCGACTACCCCGACGCCCGCCAGGCCCTTCAAGTCGTGCGCTGGAGGAAGAACTTCACCAGCGGCAAGCTCACCATCGAGCGCGTCTACCTGATCACCAGCCTGCCGCCCGGCGCGGCTACCGGCGCCCAGATCGCGGACTGGATCAGAGGGCACTGGAAGATCGAAAATCTTCTGCACCACGTCCGCGACCGCACGTTCCGCGAGGACGACTCCAAGATCCATGTCGGCCATCTCCCGCGCATCATGGCCAGCCTGCGCAACCTCGCCATCGGCGTCCACCGTCAGGACGGCCACACCAACATCGCCGCCGCCCTACGTCACACCGCTCGCGACTGGCGAAGGCCCCTGGCCGCCCTCGGCATCACCGGATGAATCCGGACAGACCTCGATCATGCAAGGGACCCTG
>NZ_JBYIQP010000204.1:0-1291 GCF_057707665.1 Actinacidiphila sp. bgisy167
CAGGGCTGTTGCAAGGTCGGATTTTAGGCATGAATGTGCAGGTCACAGGGGATGCCGAAGAGATCGAGTGGGGCGGTGTGCGGCGCGATGGCCATCTCCCGACGCGCGTCAGCGATCGAACTACCCAGCTTGCGAAGGAAGTTCATGGTCACCGACCTCAACGTGGCCAAGTTCTGCGGCCCGTGACCGGTGCGGATGCGGGAGGCGTCCTCACCGAAGGTCACATCCCGCACGTAATGGATCTTGTTTTCGATGCCCCACTCGGCCTGAACGATCTCCCCGATGCGCTGCGGGTCGGCCTGGCCGGAGGACAGGTCGGTGATCACATACACCGTCTCCCGGCTGCGCTTCCCGCTCGCCCGCACGGTGCGGTACCGGGTGATACGCGCGACCTGACGCGCATAGGGGAAGTCCAGGCCGGCAAAGCTCACCACCTCCACCACCCGCGTATCGATGCGGCCGTGAGCACGTACGGTGGAACGGAAGGCTGCCCGCACACCCTGCCAGGGCACCTTCCGGCACGCCTTCCACAGCTCGGGCTGGTTGCGCTTGACCGGGAAGGCGTAGTGCGCGCCGAACTCCTCCACCAGCACCCGGGCGTGCTCGCGCTGGGTGTGCAACGCGTCCGCGACCACCACGGCGTCCTGAAGCTCCAGCGCAGCCAGCAGCGCGGCGAAGCCGGTGATCTCGCTGCCCTTGTCCGCCACCTTCTGCTGCGCGGCCAGCGTGCCATCCTGCAGCATCGCCCCCAACACCATCACCGCATGCCCGGCCGCATCCCGCGAGCCCCGCAGACACTTGCCGTCCACGGCCACCACCTGCGCCTTGTCCCGGAAGACCCGCAGCAGCTCCTCCAGACCGCCCGGCATGACCGCGTTGACCACGCGGCGGATCGTGTCCGAGCTCGGCGCCATCACCAGGCCGAAGACGCCGCGGCGGCGCAGCCCCAGCCGCTCCAGCGTGGCCGCAGGAGCCGCGGCCGCCCACTGCCCCATCGCCCGGAAAGAGTCGAAACGGCAGGCCAGCGCGCACAACGCGATCAGCAGCACCGCACCGAGCGGGTACTGACGCCCGCGCGCATCACGCGGGTCGCGCAGGCTGTTGACCAGCGCGAACACCCCGGCATCGGGGGACACGCCCCCAGTACACCCCGGACACCGGCAAGACATGGCAGACTCAGGAATCACCGAAGCTCCGTTGCTCATCGAAGACTTGAGAGGTCATCGATCACAACGGAGCTTCGTCCGTCTCGGACACGGCCGGTTGACCTGCAGAAACGCAAGATCAACTA
>NZ_JBYIQP010000205.1:0-1276 GCF_057707665.1 Actinacidiphila sp. bgisy167
TGAGGCCACGGTAGCGCAAGAGGTGTGGCGGGACGGCTTCGGGGAGGTGATGGGCCTGATGGCGGGCTGCTTCCCGCGCCGGGAGACGCGGCAGACCTTCGGGGGAGGTGGTCGAGGCGATGCTGATGGGCGTGGAGCGGGCGAACTGCTGGACACTGGCCGAGGCGCTCGGCCACAGCGGCCCGCACCGCCTCCAGCACTTCCTGGCCCGCGCGGTATGGGATCACGACGCCGTACGCGACCGCCTGGCCCGCTGGACGGTGGGCCGCCTCGCCGACGACCGCGCTGTGCTGACACCTCCCGCGAGTTGTTTCTTGTCGGTGGAGCGGCGGATCAGGAGATGATGGGCGAATCCCTCAGCGGGCTCTTGGTTGGGCAAGGTCACTTCGAACCAGGTCCAGTCGTAGTACCGCTGTCCCTTGGAGCCCTCGCCCTGGCTGCGGCGCTCCCACTGGTCGCGGCTCGCCGCGTAGTGCAGCAGCTCGCCGGCTTGGGTGACGGCCGGCTGGCAGGGCTTGCCGGGAGGCCCGGCCAGCGGGAGCGTCACCGGGACCGCGAGCACGTAGGGCAGGGCATGGTCGTGCAGGAAGGCGCGCAGGGCGGGGTCCTTGCCGTAGTCGGCATCGGCGGCCACCCACGCGAACGGCAGCTTTCGTGCCAGCGCCGTTTGGAGCATCGCGATGCCCAGGTGGGGCTTGGTGGCGAAGGTGATGTCCTCGGGCACGCCGGCGTCCCGGCGCCGCTCAAGGTCCGAAGCCCAGGCAGCGGGCAGGTACAAGCGCCGGTCGTAGAAGGTGTGCCCGGCCTCAGCGGCGTAGGTGAGCATCACCATCACCTGGCAGTTGCGCACGTCCCCGGTGGCGCCGCAGTGCTGGTGGGCTACCCCGACCGAGCGGGTCCCCTTCTTGATGACCTGGGTATCGTCCAGCACCAGCGTGGCCTGCTCGTGGCCGAGGTGGATGGCGATGTAGTCCTGGACCTCACCCAGCAGTGCGTCCACGTCCCAAGAGGCCTCACCGAGGAACTTCTGGATCCGGTGCGGGGTCGCATGCCCCGCACGCTCGGCCATCGTCCAGCCGTTCTTCCGGCCCAGATCCGACAGCAGGCCCTCGACCAGGTCCGCGAACACTTCACGCGGCTCCGGCCGCGCGAACAAGTGCCCCATTCCGGATGTCAGTTGGGCAAGCTCCTCCGCCCAGGCATCAACGTGCTCAGGTGCCACATCGACCAGCATGACCAGACAACGACATCAACGATCAGCAGTCACAAGATCTGA
>NZ_JBYIQP010000206.1:0-1249 GCF_057707665.1 Actinacidiphila sp. bgisy167
CACCTGCTCCCCCCCCCCCCCCCCTCGGCGCGTGTCACATCACCGCGCGCTTACGCCGGGGCAGCGCGCGGCGCTAGCGTCACGGTCATGTTCGCTGCCTACGCCGCCCGAATCGACCGCGACCGGCCCCTGAACGGCCTCGAACTCGGGGAGCGCCCCGAGCCGCAGGCCCGGCCCGGCTGGAGCACCGTCACCGTCAAGGCCGCCTCCCTGAACCACCACGACCTCTGGTCGCTGCGCGGGGTGGGACTCGGCGAGGAGAGCCTGCCGATGATCCTCGGCTGCGACGCCGCCGGGATCGACGAGCAGGGGAACGAGGTCGTCGTCTACCCCGTCGTGGGCCTCAGCGGGCACGGGGTCGGCCCCGACGAGCCGCGGAGCATCCTCACCGAGAGGTACCAGGGCACCTTCGCCGAGAAGGTCTCCGTGCCCACCTGGAACCTGCTGCCCAAGCCGAAAAAGCTCTCCTTCGAGGAGGCTGCCTGCCTGCCCACCGCCTGGCTGACCGCCTACCGGATGCTCTTCACCAACGCGGGCGTGCGCCCCGGTGACACCGTCCTGGTCCAGGGCGCCGGCGGCGGTGTCGCCACGGCCGCGATCGTGCTGGCCAAGGCCGCGGGCCTGCGGGTCTTCGCCACCAGCCGCGACGAGGCCAAACGCAAGCGCGCCGAGGACCTCGGCGCCGACGCCGCCTTCGAGCCGGGCGCCCGGCTGCCGCAGCGCGTGGACGCGGTCATCGAGACCGTCGGCGCCGCGACCTGGTCGCACTCCGTCAAGTCGCTGCGCCCGGGCGGGACGCTGGTGATCTCCGGCGCCACCTCGGGTCCCCACCCGAAGGCCGCCGAGCTGAACCGGATCTTCTTCCTGGAGCTCAAGGTCGTCGGCTCGACCATGGGGACCAAGGACGAGCTGGCGGATCTGCTGAGCTTCTGCGCGCTGACCGGGGTGCGCCCGGTCGTCGACACGGTGCTGCCGTTGGACCGGGCCCGCGAGGGCTTCGAGAAGATGGCGGGCGGCGACCTGTTCGGGAAGGTGGTCCTGACCGTCTGACGTGTCGGCCTCACGGTCCGGGGCCGATGTAGGCGGCCCCGGACCTCAGCTTGATCTTTAAGTGTGCTGCTCGGCTGTGTCACGTCGAAGTCTGTCCGCTTTTTGCTGTTTCTTGCCGACTGGGTGGCGGGGTGCGGGGGTGGAGGTGCGGCCTTTGGGGCGGCCGGGGCCGGGACGGGAGGCTTTCGGCGCGCTGGCT
>NZ_JBYIQP010000207.1:0-1242 GCF_057707665.1 Actinacidiphila sp. bgisy167
CCCGTACTTCGCGGGTCGCTGATTCGGCTGGGATCGGGGAGCGGGCAGTGTCCGGTGCACGCCTGCGGGCGTTGGTCCGGGTGTGTCGATGACTTCCCGGTCCCCGCGGCCACGGACGGAGCGACCTCGTATGGAGGTCGTGATCGAGTCCGTGGTGACCAAGCGTCTGGGCGCTCTGCCTGTCGCCGCCGAGTTTCTGCGCCGGCTGGATGTCGCGGGGATCGTCGACGGCTTGTGCCCGCCCGATCCGCGGGCTGACCTGACGCACGGCCAGGTGATCGAGGCACTGGTGGCGAACCGGCTGACCTCGCCGGCGCCGCTGTTCCGCGTCGGGGACTGGGCGCGTGAGTGGGCGGTGGAGGAAGTCTTCGGAATCGAGGCCGAGCTGCTCAACGACGACCGGCTCGCGCGTGCCCTGGACGCGATCGCCCCGCACCTGGACCGGCTCGCCGGCAGCGTCGGAGCGGCCGCGATCGGTGCCTTCGGCCTGGACACCGCCCGCATCCACTGGGACATGACCAGCATGTCCGTCCACGGCGCCTACCCGGTCCAGGACCAGGACGGGGACTACCCCCAGGTCAAGTACGGGCATCCCAAGGACCGCAGGGTGGACCTCAAGCAGATCCAGGCCGGGCTGGGGGTGAGCGCCGACGGCGGAGTCCCCGTCCATGCCAAGGTCTTCGACGGCGGGGCCGGGGAGGTTGCGCAGGTCGTCGACGCGATGAAGGCCCTTCGGCAGCTCGCGGACGAGCGACGGCTGCTGCTGGTCGCGGACTCCAAGCTGTACTCCTGGGGCAACATCGCCGCGCTCCTTCAGGCCGGGGTGGACTTCATCGCCCCGGTCCCCGCCGCCAAGATCGACGACGCCTTCTACGCGGGTCTGGACCTGGAGCGGGCCGCGCCGGTGGACTACACCGCCGGACGCGAGGAGCGCCTGCCGCCCGAACAGCGCGGACGCTACCGCGTGCTCGAGGACGTGCACCGCATCCCCGGGCCGCGCAAACGCGACCGGGTGCTGGAGGTGCGCCGCATTCTGGTGCACTCCACCGGCAGCGCCGAGGGCCAGCGCCAGGCCCGGGAGAAACGCCTGGCCAAGGCCGCGGCCGAGCTGGCCAAGGTCCAGCGCGGCGCGGGCGGGCGCTACTACCGCACACCTGAGAAGATCGCCGCCCGTGTCGGGGTGATCGCCAAGACCCGCCGGGTCGCGTCCTGCCTGCGCACCGCGATCACCGCCGACGAGCA
>NZ_JBYIQP010000208.1:0-1225 GCF_057707665.1 Actinacidiphila sp. bgisy167
TACTGCAACCGCATGTGTGGGTCGTGGCCTCGGCGTTGGTAGTGGCAGCGGCGGGCTCGGGCTTGGCTGCGGCGTCGGAAGTGTGACCAGTGGAGACGGTGCTCGTTGGTATGGCAGCGGGGCGTGATGACGACGTGCCCGATCATCCGGCGGATCTCCGGGACGCTGAGGGGTATGAGGTCGTGCTCGTCGTCTCCGCCGCCCCTTTTGCGGCTTCTGCGGCGCGGGTGGCGGTCAGGTAGGCGAGGGCGGCCATCGCGAGGGTGATGTGCCGGTACCAGGCACGGTAGAGACGGACCTGGTAGTGGTCCAGGCCGCATTCGCCCTTGGCGATCTGGAAGCATTCCTCCACCTGCCACCTCACACCGGCGGTCTTGACCAGGTCTTTCAGCCGGGAGGCGACAGGCCCGTAGCAGACGTAGTAAGCGATCTCGGTGGGGTCGCTGATGCTTCGGCGGGCCAGGACCCAGTGCCCGAAGCCGTCCTCCCACTGGGCCCGGATCGCGGTCCGGGCCCAGTGGTAGAACCGCTGGCCGTGCGCGCCCGCACCGGCAGAGATCCGCTTCCATGCCTGCCGGGGCAGGTCGGCGATCAGGTCACGGACCTCGGCGTCCGTGCCGCCGGTGGTGGGCACGGTGTCGTTGACCTTGGTGGCCAGGACATAGGCGACGTGCCGTTCCTCCAGCCAGGCCCGCATGTGCTTGACCTGGCCGTATGCCTCATCCGCGGTGACCCAGGCGAAGGGCACGCGTGCGTCGATCGCGCGTTGCAGCATCCACTTGAAGTGCTCGATCTTCGTGGCGAACGGGACCTCGTCCCCGATCCCGGCCGCCCGGCACCGCTCGCGGTCGTCCGTCCAGGAGGCCGGGATGTACAGTTCGCGGTCGATCAAAGCGCGGCCTTTTGCGGAGGCGTAGGCCAAGAACGTGCCGATCTGGCAGTTCTCCGTGCGTCCGGCCGTTCCGGAGTACTGCCGCTGGACCCCGGCCGACTTCACGCCCTTCTTCAGGAATCCGGTGTCGTCCCCGATCAGGACTGCGTCCTTCGCTCCGATCGTCTCGATGACGAAGTCACGCACGTCGTCCCGGACCGCGTGCTCGTCCCAGTCGGCGAAGTTCAGCAGACGCTGGAACCCGTCCGGGCGACGCTGGCCGGCCTGCTCGGCGAGCGTCCACCCGTTCTTCTTCTCCAGCGGTGCGAGCAACGTGCTCAGGTAGTCCAGAGC
>NZ_JBYIQP010000209.1:0-1155 GCF_057707665.1 Actinacidiphila sp. bgisy167
CCTGGGCGTCGGTGATGCGGGTGGTCTGCTGCAGGCGTCCGGCCGGGCCGGCGAGGGTGACCTGGTGGATTCGGTCAAGTTCGTTCCTGATGGTGCGCCAGGTGGTGCTGGTGCGGCGTTCGGCGACGCGTATCAGCAGCAGGGCCAGCCAGCACAGCAGGACGTGGGCGCGTATCCGGTCGTCCAGGCGGTGGAAGACCGGCCGCAGGTAGAGCGTGGACTTCATCGTGCGGAAGGAACGCTCGGCTTCCAGCAGGTTCTTGTAGCCGAGCGCGACGTCCTCGGCGGACAGGTCCGGGTCGGAGGTGGCCAGCAGGTACTTGCCGTCGAGCCGGGACTCGGCGGCGACCTTGGCCCGGTCGATCGACAGGCGTCCGGTGGTCGGGTGCTGCTTGAGCCAGCGCCCGAGACTGGGGTGGTCGCGCAGGGCGCATTCGGCCTTGCGGTGGACAGCGTCGTTCGGCTTCGCCGGGCGTTTGCCGGTCTTGGCCGCCTTGGCGCGGGCCTTGTTCGCATCGGCGGCGCGGGCCTGGGCGATGCGGTCCAACTCTTCAGTGATGGCGGCGAGTTGGTGCTCGCGTCGCTCGGCGTCGCGGGCGGCCTCGGCGGGGTTGTGGCAGACGATCCAGCGGCGGCCGGGGTCGCCGTCCAGGCGGACCTCCTTGACCCGGAGGTTGTCGCGGACCTCCTGGTAGCGACCCTGGCGGGCGAGGGCGGCGTCGGCCTTCTTGCTGGTCTCGCGCATCTTGACGCCGGTGATGTAGTGGCCGCCGGCCCGGGTGGGGTAGGCCAGGTTCGCCTCGGAGGAGAAGCCGGAGTCGGTGACGGTGACCACCCGGCCCAGGCGCCAGGACCGCAGGTCGTCCTTCACCTGCTCGATCACGGTGGTGTCGGAGGTGTTGCCGGGCCAGACCCAGCAGCGGACCGGGATTCCCTCGCGGGTGACCGCGAGCCCGATGACGATCTGCGGCAGGTCCTTGCGGTGGTCCTTGGAGTGCCCGAACCGCCGCAGGGCCTCGTCGCCGCCGTCTTCGTCCTCACCGTCGCGTTCGAAGTAGGTGCTGGTGGTGTCGAAGAAGATCAGGTCGACTTCGAGGTTGAGGAGGTGGGCGGCGGCGAAGAACACCGTCTCCTGCACGGCCCCGGTCGCGTCCC
>NZ_JBYIQP010000021.1:0-91438 GCF_057707665.1 Actinacidiphila sp. bgisy167
GTGCCTTCGGGTTGAGCGGGTGACGATCAGACCAGCCGAACGTTTCCAAGCAGTGTCGGTCGCGGTTCACGTGTCGAACCTCGGCCAGCCACGTGATCAGGTACGGTGCGGCGGCGTTGATTCCCACCCTGACGGGCGGTTGTGGCGTGCGCGTAGCTCCTCTTCGACAAAGGTCGTCGGCGCACCTATCCGGCGTACCGGATCTGAGTGGGCGCCAGAAAAGTCAGCAGGGAGTCAGCATCCATCCGACCAGACCCTGTCGCAGGCTCCCAGAACTGAGACTGCGCGGGCCGTGATGGCGAGCGCCTGAGAGGGGCACAGTCGATCGATCGCCGGCCCCCCCGGCCGGCCGGAGAGCCCGCACGGCGATTCGGCCAGGGCTCCACCGGCTGCACGGAATGCATTTCCGCAGGTCAGCAGGCACTTTCAGGGGGACGTTGGGGAGCTGCGGGGCCGGCAGGCCGACACCACCACGAGCAGCGGCATCGTCTACAGCGCCGCCCACGCCAGCGCGAAGCTCGGCGAGCGGGTCGCCGGCCAGATCGCCCGGCAGCTCGCCGAGGCCGTCCTGCGGGAGTTCACCGCGCCCCTCCCGTTCTGACCCCGGGTCCGCGGGCCCGGCCGGGGACCCCTCGAAGCAGGTCCACCTCATGTCCGTCAGCACCGACCTGTTCGTGTTCTCGCCCTCCGCTTCCTACCCGCGGCCGTTCCGCAGCCGTCATCGACGACCACGCCCGGATCGTCCACGCTTGGTCAAGCCCGGTCGATCAGCCCGACATCGAGACCAGCCCGCCGTCCTAGGGCGCTCTGGGCGATCTTCCCGGCGCCACCGGCCGGGTGCCTCACGGAGGCCACCGAGGGCCGCCGGGCCGCCGGCGGATGATGGAACGGCGGCTCCAGATGTAGTGCTGTCTTCACTGGGCGCTCGAGCGAACGGTCATCGAGCCCGCTCCCGAGCACCCATGCCCGTCCGATCTCGCAGCCTCCTCCCGTTGCTGGGGGAGAGGCGGGCGTCGCGGCCATCCTTCGGGCACGCAAGAGACAGAATGTCCAGCCGGATAAGCCACCGCGTGGCAGTCAGGCGGTGGTCGCCGTGGGGGTGAGCAGGTGTCCCATCGCAGCCAGGACGGACGGCTCCACGCGGTAGTACACCCAGGTACCGCGGCGCTCTGAGAGCAAAAGTCCGGCGTCCTTGAGCTTCTTTAGGTGGTGGGAGACGGTCGGCTGCGAGACGCCCACGTCCGAGATGTCGCAGACGCAGGCCTCACTGTCAGGGTGCGAAGCGACCTTGGAGAACAAGCGCAGCCTTACCGGGTCGCCGAGCGCCTTGAACATGGCGGCAGTGATCTCTGACTCTTCCACCGTCAATTCGCGCTCGGTCAGGGCAGGACAGCACGGCGCGGCGGGGAGCGGGGCCGCCGCCTCCCCCTGAAGCTTTGACATGTGTCTATGTTGACACCTATATAACGCTGCTGCCAAGATCGAATAATTAGATGTCTGTCTAATCACTAAGGAAGCCGTTCATGGCCATACCCACGCAGGCTCCGCGGCAGCCCACGGCGGTAGTGACGGGGGCGAGCAGCGGTATCGGGGCGGCCACCGCACGCGATCTGGCCCGGGCCGGGTTCGCGGTGGTTCTCACCGCTCGGCGGACCGACCGTCTGGAGGCCCTCGCCAAGGAGATCCAGGCCGACGGTGGGACCGCTGTCCCGTACACGCTGGACGTCACCGACCGCGACGCCGTCGCTGCCTTCGCCGGCGGGCTGGGCGCCTGCGATGTGCTGGTGAATATCGCCGGTGGTGCGTTCGGCGTCGAGGAAGTGGCCACCGCCGATCCCGGGGACTGGCGGCACATGTTCGAGGTGAACGTGGTGGGCGCGCTTCAGATGACACAAGCGCTTCTGCCTACATTGGTGGCCGGCGGTGACGGGGTGGTGGTTGTGCTGACCTCGACGGCCTCCTTCACCTGTTACGAGGGCGGCGGCGGTTACAGCGCCGCCAAGCACGGGGCGCACGTGCTCGCGCAGACACTGCGGCTGGAAACGGTCGGGCAGCCGCTGCGGGTGGTCGAGATCGCGCCAGGGATGGTCCACACCGAGGAGTTCTCCCTCAACCGCTACCGCGGCGACTCGGATAAGGCCGACGCGGTGTACGCGGGTGTGCCGGGGCCGTTGGTGGCCGATGACGTCGCCGAAATGGTGACATGGGCGGTGACTCGGCCGCCGCACGTCAACGTCGACCTTCTGGTGGTGCGGCCGCGGGCGCAGGCAGCACAGCACAAGGTGCACCGCACTTCCTGAGCCACCCTCTCCCGCCCACCCGCCGGGGTCCTCGGCCGCGCTGATGCCTGCACCCGGATTCAGGGGTACAGGCATCCGCGTATTGGCGGGTGGAATCAGCAGCCGGTGGCGCCAGGGGCGTCGAACAGCTCGGCGGCGTAGGCGGCCAATTGCAGGGCGGCTGTCTCGTCCACGCCGAGCTCGGCCGCCGCGGCCAGCACGGCGTCCGCGGCGCTGGAGGCGGTGCCCAGGTGCCGGGCAGTGACGTGCAGCAGCTGCTCGTGCTGCTCCGGGGACAGGCCCAGGCGCAGCGCGAGAGCCTCTCCGCCGGCGGTGGCCGAGCAGACGCCGGTCTCGGGCAGCTGCAGTTCGACGGACTGGGCGGCCTCCAGATCGCCGGCCAGGAAGGCGGCGATGGAGCGGACCTGCTCGTAGCCGGTGAGCATCAAGAAGGTGGGGGCGCGGCCGTAGCTCTTCATGCCCACGGCCCAGTAGCCGGGCTCGGGGTGGGCCAGTTCGCGGTATCCGTGGGGGGTGACGGTGCCACAGGAGTGCTGGTTGGGGTCGATCAGGGGTGCCAGGGCCCGGGGGGCGGACATGATCGGGTCGAGTTCCAGGCGCAGTTCGCTGCTGATGCCGTGGTCGGGGCGAAAGCCGGTGGCGGCCACGATGCGGTCGGCGGTGACGGTCTGCTCGCTGCCGTCGGGGCCTCGGGAGATCAGCTGGACCTGGTCTCGGGTAGGGTCGTCGCCCAGTCGGCGGATGGTGTGGGCGCGGAAGTTGGCGGCCAGGGTGACGCGGCCGGTGTCGACGAGCATCTTCAGGCCGGAGCCGAGGGCGCCGCGGGCGGGCAGTTCATCGTCGCTGCCGCCGCCGAAGGAAGCGGCCGGGTCGGTGGCGCGGATGGCCCAGGTGATGGTAGTGCCGTCTTCGGCGTCCGCGAGCTCGGCCAGGGCGAGCAGGGTGTTGGCGGCGGAGTGCCCGGCGCCGACGACGACGGTGTGGCGGCCGGCGTGCTGGGCGCGGTCGGCGCCGAAGACGTCGGGCAGGCCGTGGGTGATCCAGGCGGCGGCGTCCGGCTCGCCGTGGGCGGGCAGGCCGTTGGCGCCGACGTGGTTGGGCTGGCGCCAGGTTCCGGAGGCGTCGATGACGGCGCGGGCCAGCAGTTCCTCGCCGTCGGCCAGACGCAGCACGAAGGGGGCGTCCTCGCGGTAGGCGGTGCGCAGCCGGTCGATGCCCAGGCGGCTGATGGCGGTGACGATGGCGTTGCAGCGGATGTGCGGGGCCAGGGCGGGGAGTTCGGCCAGGGGCTGGAGGTATTGCTTGACCAGGTCGCCGCCGGTGGGGAGTTCGGTGGCGTCGGGTTCCTGCCAGCCGGTGGCGGCCAGCAGGCGGCGGGCGGCCGGGTCGGTGTTGTACTCCCAGGGGCTGAACAGCTGGATGTGGGACCAGGCCCGGACGGCTGCCGCGGGGGTGTCACCGGCTTCCACGACAGTGAAGGGGACGCCGCGTTCGGAAAGATGCGCGGCGGCCGCCAGGCCGATGGGGCCGGCTCCGATCACGGCGACGGGAAGCTGGTCGAGGCTGTGGTCAACCACGGTGTGGTGTCCTTTCAGGCACTGGGGCAGGCAGCGATGGGGGTCAGGCGCCGGGCGCGGGTTCGTGCGAGGCGGACGCGAAGGCTTCTGCCTGCGCGCGCTCGGCGGCGCGCTGCTGGACCCGGCGCTGTAATTCGGCGATGGCCGCGCAGCAGGGGCTGGCGTCGGCCGCGGGGGCGTCGGCTGGGGGCTGCGGCGGTATCTGTTCGCTCAACGGTGTCGGCTCCTGTCGCGACGGGTCCGGCGGTTGCCGGGAAGGGTCCCGCATCACAACCGCCTATATAGATAAACGACGAATCAACCTCCAGGGTCGCCGTTGATTCGATGAATGTCAACCTGGCGGCGCGGCATCGCCGGCTGTGACGAGGGTCACCTTGAGCCTCGTTGCGTCTGGCCCCCTGAGGAGCCAATCTCGATACATGTCGAAACAACGGGGGGAGTTCGGCGCGGGCAACCAGCCCGCGTCGTAACGCCATTGGGAACCGGTGGCTGATGCCGAAACGCCGCCTTCGACCCGTGAACCGCACGACGCGCTCGCCACGCGCCGCACGGTCCGCCTGACGGGACCGGCCGTTCCCTCACCCCTCGCACACCCTTTTGCGTGCACGCCCGCCACCGGGCCCGGCACTGTCGCCGGCCCGCCCGCGTGCACGCCATGGGCCTTCCCGTGCTGCGCACCGTGAACAGCTTCACCATGCCCGGAAGGACACCCATGCCCCACGACCCCACCACCACGGCCGCAGCCGGTGAGCCGATCGCCATCGTCGGCATGGCCGGACGGTTCGCCGATGCCACCAGCCCGCAAGAGCTCTGGGACATGCTGCTGCAGGGCCGCGACGCCATCACCGAGATACCTCCCGATCGCTACGACATCGACGCCGTCTACGACCCCGCGCCCCGCACGCCCGGCCGTACCGTCAGCCGGTGGGGCGGCCTGCTGCGCGACATCGACGCCTTCGACGCGGAGTTCTTCGGCATCTCCCCCCGCGAGGCCGACCGGATGGACCCCCAGCAGCGCCTGCTGCTGGAGACCGCCTACGAGGCCCTCGAAGACGCCGGCCAGCCGCTGGGCCGTATCGCCGGAACCGACACCGGCGTGTTCATCGGGCAGCTCGGCGGCGACTACTGGCACCTGCAGTACGCCGACCGTGACAAGCTCGACCTGTACGCGATGACCGGCGCCGCCTCACGCGCCATCACCTCCGGCCGCTTGTCCTACGCCTTCGACCTGCGCGGCCCCAGCTTCACCGTCGACACCGCCTGCTCCTCCGCGCTGGTCGCCGTCCACAACGCCGTCCAGGCCCTGCGGCTGGGCGAATGCCCCCTGGCCATCGCCGGCGGCGTCAACATCGTGCTGCTCCCCGAGGAAGGCGTCGTCTACTCCGGCGCCGGCATGCTCGCCTCCGACGGCCGCTGCAAGTTCGCCGACGCTTCCGGCGACGGCTTCGTGCGCAGCGACGGCATCGGCGTGGTGGTCCTCAAGCCGCTGTCCGCGGCGCTCGCCGACGGCGACCGCATCCGCGCCGTCATCCGCGGCTCGGCCGTCGGTAACGACGGTCAAAGCAGCGGCTACCTCGTCACCCCGGCCGTCGAAGGCCAGCGCGACGTGCTGCGCCGCGCCTACACAAACGCCGGAGTCGACCCCGCCGACGTCGATTACGTCGAGGCCCACGGCACAGGCACCAGCGTGGGCGACCCCGTCGAACTGCAAGCTCTTGCCGACGTCCTCGGCCCCCGCGAAGACGGCCGCCACTGCCTTGTCGGCTCGGTCAAGACCAACATCGGGCACGCCGAAGCCGCCGCCGGCATCGCCGGCCTCATCAAGGCGGTGCTGTGCCTGGAACACCGCACCGTGCCGCCCAACCTGCACCTGAACAACCCCAACCCCGCCGTCGCCTGGGACACCCTGCCCCTGGCCGTCCCCACCCAGGCCACCGCGCTGCCCGACCGGGGCCGGCCCGCCATCGCGGGCGTGAGCAGCTTCGGCTTCTCCGGCACCAACGCCCACCTGGTCATCGAAGCCGCCCCCCAGCCCGCCCCCGCCGCCACTGCGGCCGCGGCGCCCGAGCGCACCGAACTGCTGGCGCTGTCGGCGTACAGCCCCGAAGCCCTGGCCGACCTGGCCCGCCGCACCGCCGACCACCTCGACGGCGACGGCGCCGGCCACAGCCTGCGCGACATCTGCCACTCCGCCGCGCTGCGCCGCACCACCCACGACGCCCGCCTGGCGCTGCCGGTCGACAACCACACCGACGCCGCCGCCGCGCTCCGCGCGTTCGCCGACGGCGAGGACGAGCCGGGGCTGTCCTTCAGCGACTACACCGACCCCACAGGCCGTCCCCGGATCGCGTTCGTCTTCCCCGGCCAGGGCTCCCAGTGGCCCGGCATGGGCCGTGAACTCCTCGACACTGAACCGGTCTTCCACCAGGCCATGCAGGCCTGCGACACCGCGATCAAGGCCGAGACCGGCTGGTCGGTCATCGAGCTGCTGCGCTCCGCCGACGAGGAGCGCATGAAGGAACTCGACGTCATCCAGCCCACCTTGTGGGCCATGGAGATCGCGCTGGCCCAGCTGTGGCGGTCCTGGGGCGTGGAGCCCGACGTCGTCATCGGGCACAGCATGGGCGAGTCCGCGGCCGCCTACATCGCCGGTGCCCTGTCACTGGCCGACGCCGCCGCCGTCATCTGCCGCCGCAGCCGCCTGGCCAAGCGCCTGTCCGGGCGCGGCACCATGGCCTGGGTCGCGCTGCCCGCCGACGAGGCCGCCGCCGCGCTGGCCGGCCACGAGGACCTCGTCGCGGTCGCCGCCGCCAACAGCCCCACCTCCACCCTGCTGTCCGGGGACGGCAACGCCCTCGCCAAGGTCCTGGCCGGACTCGACGCCCGCGGCGTCGACGGCCGCAAGGTCAACGTCGACTTCGCCTCGCACTGCCCGCAGATGGACGCTCTGCGCGAGGACCTGCTCGCCGAACTCGCCCACCTCACCCCCCGGGCCGGCAGCATTCCGCTGCACTCCACGCTGCTCAACGAGGTGATCGACGGCTCCGGCATGGACGCCGACTACTGGGTGCGCAACATCCGCCAGCCCGTCGACTTTGTCGGCGCCGTCCGCGGCCAGCTCGACGCCGGTGACACCGTCTTCGTCGAAGTCAGCCCGCACCCGCTGCTCGTGGCCGGCATCCGCGAGACCAGCTGCGCCCACACCGGCAGCGACACCACCGCCGTCGGCAGCCTGCGCCGCCACACCGGCGAACGCGCCTGCCTGCTCACCAATGCCGGTGCCCTGCACACCGCCGGCACCGCCCTGGACTGGAACGCGCTCACCGACGGCGGCCGCTTCGTGCCGCTACCCGCCTACCCCTGGCAGCGCACCCGCCACTGGATCAGCCCTGCGCCGGCTGCTGCCGCCGAGGCCAAAGCGGCCGCAGCACCCACCCAGGCCTCGGATCAGCGGGCCGAGCACCCGCTGCTGGGACGCCCGATGCCCGCGCAGGACACCACCTTGGTCTGGCAGGGCCCGCTCGACCTGGCCGGCAACGCCTACCTGCGCGACCACCGCATCCAGGACACCATCATCCTGCCGGGCACCGCCCACCTCGAGCTCGTCGCCGCGGCCGCCCGCACCGTCCTGACCAGCGGCCCGCTGTCGGTGACCGACGTGCACTACCACCGCGCGCTGTTCCTCGACGACCACGGGCCCGCGCCCGAGGTCAAGGTCACCCTCACCCCGCGCCCGGACGGATCGCTGCACTGCTGCATCCACAGCCTGCAGGAGGGCGACGACGGCGAGTGGCTCCTGCACACCGAGGCCACCGCGCGCATGGCCCCCTCCCCCGGCGCCACCGCGCCCGCGCCCGAGTCGCTGGAGGACCTCCGCGGCCGCCTCACCGAGCACCAGGACGCCGCCGGTTTCTACCCCTGGAACGCCGAACGCGGCAACCAGTGGAACGGCACCTTCCAAGGCATCCGGGAACTGTGGCGCACCGACGGCGAGGTCCTGGCCCGCCTGGCCTGCCCAGCCCCGCTCACCGACACCTTGGCACGTCACCACTTCCACCCGGCCCTGCTGGACGCCAGCGGCCACGCCATGGCCGCCGCCCGGCCGCTGACCGTCCCCGGCGAGGAGGGCGTCTTCGTCCTCGGCGGCATCGACGAAGTCGTCTTCCACCAGCAGCCGCCCGCGTCGCTGTGGAGCCACGCCAGGCTGCTGCCCGCCGCGCGTGAGGACTCCTTTAGCGCCGACATCGGCATCCGCGCCGACGACGGGCGCCTGATCGCCCAGATGCGCGGCCTGCGCCTGCAGTACCTGGCCGGGCACGCTCCCGCCCCCCTCGCCTCCCGCCCCAAGGACACGCCCGTGATCGACCCGACCCCCGCGCCCGCCTCCGCTGCAGGCGGCAGCGGCATGGACATCTGGCTGCACACCCTCACCTGGGACAGCGCCCCGCTGCCCGCCCCCGACGGGCCTTCCGGTGCGGACGGCTTCTGGCTCGTGCTCACCGACAGCGGCCCCACCGGCCGCGCCCTGGTGCGGGAGCTGACCGGCCGCGGGCAGCGCGTCGTGGCCCTCACCACCGGATCCGGCCGCACCGCCGGGGCCGGGGACCGCTACCGCATCGACCCGGCGCGCGAAGACCAGTACGCCCACGTCCTCAAAGACATCGCCCGCGACGGCACCTGCCGCGGCGTCATCCACCTGTGGGCGCTGGACGCGCACGCCGGACTGGACGCCACTGCCACCGAGATCCGCCGCGCCCAGCTGCTGGCCGCCCACAGCGTCCTGCACCTGACACGCGCCCTGGAGCAGCAGGACCTGGGCTGGCCGCCGCTGTGGCTGGTCACCCAGCACGCCCAGGCCACCGGCACTGGCGACGGCGTCCGCAACCCCTTCCAGGCCGTGCTGTGGGGCCTGGGCCGGACTCTTGCCGCCGAAGCACCCGCGCTGGCCTGCCGCCTGGTCGACCTGGACCGCTCGGCCGCCAGCATCACGGCCCTTGCCGACCTGCTGCACCGCCCCGACGCCGAGGACCAGATGGCCCTGCGCGACGGCCACCGCTACGCCGCCCGGCTGCGTCCCGCCCCGGCCGCCCCTGCCGCCCCGCGCGCCCTGTCGCTGCCGGCCCCGGGCGTGATCGACGACCTGCAGCTGCTCGACGTGTCCCGGCGGGACGTCGCCGCCGACGAGGTCCGGATCCAGGTCAGCCACGCCGGGGTCAACTACCGGGACGTGCTGCTGGCTCTGGGCATGTATCCCGGCCAGGACAACCGGCCGCCCGTCATGGGCTGGGAGTGCTCCGGCACGGTCATTCAGACCGGGCCCGCGGTCACCGGTGTCGCCGTCGGCGACGAGGTCGTCGCCTTCGCCGAGGGCGCCCTGGCCGGGGAAGTCGTCACCCGCGCCTGTCTGACCGCTCCCAAGCCCGCCCGCCTGACCTTCGCACAGGCCGCGACGGTGCCCGCCGCCTACCTCACCGCCTACCACGCCCTTATCGACCTGGCCGGCCTGCGGAAGGGCCAGAAGATCCTCATCCACTCCGCGACCGGTGGGACCGGGCAGGCCGCACTGACCATCGCGCGGTGGAAGGGCGCCCGCATCTTCGCGACCGCCGGCAGCGACGCCAAGCGGGACCTGCTGCTGCGGCTCGGGGCCGAACAGGTCGCCGACTCCCGCTCCCTGCAGTTCGCCGACGCCTTCCGGCCCGCCGTCGGTGACGGCTTCGACGTCATCGTCAACACCCTGGCCGGCGACGCCATCGCGGCCAACCTGTCGCTGATGGCGCCCTACGGGCACTACCTGGAGCTGAGCAAGCGCGACATCCTCGAGGACAACCCGCTGCCGCTCGGCGCGTTCGCCCGCAACCTGTCCTTCCACGCGGTCGACGTCGTCCACATGATCCAGCACGCGCCCGAGCGGGCCGGGCGGGTCCTGCGCGACGCCGCCGCCCTGATCGACCAGGGCGCCCTGGATGCGCTCCCGCACACCGTGTTCCCCGCCGAACAGGCCGCCGACGCCTTCCGCCTGATGGCCCAGTCCCGCCACACCGGGAAGATCGTCTTGTCCTTCGACGGCGCCGCCACCGGAGCAGCGGCCCCGGTCCGCACCCGGCCCGCGGCCATCCACGCCGACGGCACCTACCTGGTCACCGGCGGCGCTGGCGGCATCGGCGGCCGCCTGGCGCTGTGGCTGGCCGACCAGGGAGCCCGCCACCTGCTGCTGACCGGCCGCAGCGCCCTGCCCGACCCCGGCACCCCCCTGCCCGACGGCCACCCGCAGGCCGGTGCGCTGGCCGTGCTGAAGGAACTGTCCGACCGGGGCGTGGACGTCACCTACGCGGCTGTCGACGTCGCCGACCAGCACGCCATGCGCGACCTGCTGCAGGCCCGCAGCAAGCAGGGCCTGCCGCCCGTGCGGGGGGTGTTCCACGCGGCCGGCGTCATCGACTACACCCCGCTCGCCGACCTGGACCCGGCCGGCCTGGAGCAGGTCCTGGCCGCAAAGGTCTCCGGCGCCTGGAACCTGCACCGGCTTTTGAGCAGCCACGACCTGGACGCGTTCGTGCTGTTCTCCTCCGGCTCCGCGCTGCTCAGCTCCCCCATGCTCGGCGGGTACGCGGCTGGGAACGCGTTCCTGGACGCCCTGGCCCACTACCGGCACACCCACGGCCTGCCGGCGACCGTGGTCAACTGGGGCTTCTGGGACAGCGTCGGCATGGTCGCCCGCAAGGAACAGCAGGAAGAGCGCACCCTGCTGCCGCAGGGCATGGCCTCCTTCAGCCCGAAGGACGGGCTGGCCGTTCTGGGGCGGATCCTTGGCGAGGGCCGGCTGCACACCGCGGTGCTGCGCGCCGACTGGCCGGCCTGGGCCGCCGCCTACCCGTCGGCTGCGACCGCTCCCCTGCTCACTCCGCTGACCACCGCCCGGCCCACAGCCAAGCCCACTTCTGCCGCCACGGCGGTGCAGGCGCCCGCCCGGACGCCGGCGGCCCCGGCCCCGGCGCGGGCCTCGCAGTCCGCCCCAGCACCGGTGGTGGCGGCCGAGCCGGCCGAACCGGCGGCTCCTGCACCCGCTCCCGCCGCCGCGCCTGCGGCGTCCCGACCCGACACCGCTCACGACGAGGACGTCCTGGCGTTCGTCAAGCAGGAAGTCGCCCTCGTCATCGGACTGCGCCCCGAACGCCTCAACCTCAGCCGACCCCTCAACCGGCTCGGCATGGACTCCCTCATGGCCGTCGAACTGCGCAACCGCATCGAACGCCGCTACCACGTCAAGCTGCCCATGGTGCAGCTCCTCAAGGACGGCACCATCACCACCGTCGCCCAGGCCCTGACCACCGCACTCGCCCCCGCCCCGCAGACCGCCGCGCCCGCGCCGGCTCCTTCACCGGCCGCCGAGCCTGCGGCCGCCCCCGCTCCCGCATCGGCGGTGGCGGCTGAAGCAGCAGGCGAGGCCGAAGCACCAGCCCCCGCAGCCCCGGCGCCCGCGCCTGTGGCGTCCCGGCCCGACACCGCCGCCGACGAAGAGGTCCTGGCGTTCGTCAAGCAGGAAGTCGCCCTCGTTATCGGACTGCGCCCCGAACGCCTCAACCTCAGCCGACCCCTCAACCGGCTCGGCATGGACTCCCTCATGGCCGTCGAACTGCGCAACCGCATCGAACGTCGCTACCACGTCAAGCTGCCCATGGTGCAGCTCCTCAAGGACGGCACCATCACCACCGTCGCCCAGGCCCTGACCACCGCACTCGCCCCCGCCGACACCACGGCCTGACCCGACGAGGACCTCGCAGCCCATGAAGACCACCGACATCCGCATAGCCGGACTCGGCACCTACATCCCCGACATCGTCGACGCCCGCAAGGCCGTCGCCCTGGGCCTGTACGACGCCGACGACTACGAGTTCTACGGCTGGACCGGGGCCGCCGTCGCCGACGACATGCCCGCCCCCGACATGGCCGTCGCCGCAGCCCGCCAGGCCATGGAACGCTCCCGGCTCCACCCGCACGACATCGACCTGCACATCCACGCCTGCGGCCATGAGCAGGGCCCCGAAGGCTGGTCGCCGCAGCACTACATCCTGCGGCACATCACCGACCGCGACGTGCCCTCCTTCCGCGTCTGGCAGGCCTGCAGCGGCCTGATCGGTTCCCTGGAGATGGCCGCCTGCTATCTCATGGCCGTCCCCGAACGCACCACCGCGCTGCTGACCGGTGCCGACAACGTCGGTACCCCCAACTTCAACCGGTGGGCATTCGGCATCCAAAACGGCGTCCTGGGCGACGGCGCCAGCTCGGTCCTGCTGTCCAAGACCGACGGCTTCGCCAGCCTCCTGTCGATCAACACCGGCTCCACCGCCGAAGTCGAGGAGCAGTACCGCGGCTCGGAGCCGCTGTTCCCACCGTCCCTGACCGTCGGCCGCGGCATGGACTTCAAGGAGCGCCTGGCCGCCGCTGGAGGGCTGGAGGAGACAGTCGCCGAAGTCGTGCGCCGCCAGGGCGAGCTGCGCACCGAGATCGCGCTGCGCACGCTGGCCGAGGCCGGCCTGGAACCGGGCGACGTCACCCGCGTCGCCCACGTCTTCACCGGCCAGGAGAGCTACCTGAAGGTCATACTCGACCCGATGGGACTGTCCCCGCAGCAGGGCCTGCTCGACTTCGGCCGGAACCTGGGCCACATGACGGTCAACGACCAGGTCGTGGGCCTGACCCACCTCGTGGAGACCGGCCAGGTCGGACCCGGCGACCACGTCCTGATCGTCGCTCACGGCGGGGGTGTCTCCATCACCTGCGCCGTCGTGCGCATCGACCAGCGGCCCGCCTGGGCCGCCGGTTGAGCACCCCCGCACCGTGTGCCGGCCCCGTCACAGGGGCCGGCACACGGGCATGACCACCCGCTGGCACCACCACATCCCAGGGATTGACGTCCATGCTGACCACTGCCGCATCACCCTTGCTCAACGCCGAGGCGCTGATATCCACCTTCGGCCTGCTCGGCATCATGGCCACCGTCTTCGCCGAGTCCGGCCTGATCGTCTGCTTCTTCCTGCCCGGCGACTCGCTGCTGTTCACCGCGGGCCTGCTGGTCGCCAACGACCAGATCCTGCACCAGCCGCTGTGGCTGGTCATGCTCGCCATCGCCGTCGCCGCCGTGCTGGGCGACCAGTTCGGCTACGCCTTCGGCCGCAAGATCGGGCCGGCGCTGTTCCGGCGGCCCAACTCGCGGTTGTTCAAGCAGGAAAACGCGCAGCGCGCCCAGGAATTCATGCTCAAGCACGGCCCCAAGGCGCTGGTGATGGCCCGCTTCATCCCGGTCTTCCGCACCTTCATCCCGATCACCGCCGGCGTCGGCCGGATGGCGTACCGCACGTTCTTCCTCTTCAACGTCATCGGTGCCGTGCTGTGGTCGGTCAGCCTCACCCTGGTCGGCTACTACCTCGGCCAGATCGCGTTCGTCCGCGACAACATCGAGGGCATCGTCATCGGCATCGTCCTGGTCTCCGGGATCCCGATCATCATCGAGGGCATCCGGATGCGGCGCCGTGCCCGCGCCGCGAAGACTGAGCAGACTCCCGCCGCCCCCGCAACCCCCGCCGCCAGCCCGGAAACGGAGATGCCCCGCGCATGATTTCCGCTGAAGACTTCTGCGTCATCCTCGCCGACCGCGGCTTCACCACCGCCAGCGGTGTGCCCTGCTCCCACTTCGGCGGGCCGATCGCCCACCTGAGCACACAGAGCGGCCGGTACGTGCCGGCTCCGAACGAGGGCAGTGCCCTCGCGGTGGCCGCCGGCGCCGCCCTGGCCGGCCGGCGCGCCTACGTCATGCTCCAGAACTCCGGGCTGGGCAACCTCATCAACCCGCTCACCTCGCTGGTGATGACGTACCAGCTGCCGATCCTGACCTTCACCAGCCTGCGCGGCTGGCCCGACCCGGCCACCGACGAGCCCCAGCACGCCGTGATGGGCCCGGCCACACCCGCGCTCCTGGACAGTGTGGGCAGCCCGCACTACACGCTGCACGCGGCCGACACCGCCGAGGAGTTCCAGGCGATCCTCGACGCGGCGGAGAAGGATCTGGCCGCCCAACGAGCGCCGTTCGTGCTCGTCGAGCGCGGCGCCATCGGCAAGGCCACGGCTGCCGCCGAGCCAGCAGACCAAGGCCTGGAAGCGGCCGTGGCCATCGGTGTGGTCACCGCCGCCGCGCCGCAGGCCGCGGTCATCGCCACCACCGGCTACACCGGACGGGACGTGTTCGCCGTCGCCGACCGACCCGGCAACTTCTACATGCAAGGCTCCATGGGGCACGCCGGTTCCCTCGGCCTGGGCGTGGCGTTGTCCCAGCCGGAACGGACCGTGGTCGTGCTGGACGGGGACGGGGCGGTGCTCATGCACCTGGGGGCGCTGTCAATGATCGGGCACGAGGCCCCGGCGAACCTGATCCACGTAGTGCTCGACAACCGGGTGCACGAGTCGACCGGCGGGCAGGCGACGACGTCGGCTACCACCTCCTTCCCGCAGGTGGCGCTGGCGGCCGGATACGCCAGCGCGGTGGCGTGTGACAGCAGCGACGCACTGAGCGAGGCCATGGGGCGCGCGCAGGCCGCCCCGGGGCCGCACCTGATCAGTGTGCGGACGCTGCCGCGGACCGGGGCGATCCCGCCGCGGGCGACGAACGCGCTCAGCCCGCAGGACATCCGTGACCGCTTCCAGGCCAGCCTCACGCAGTAGGGGCTGCGCCCACCACACGCCAAGGGCCGTACCCCGCAGGTCGGGGGTACGGCCCAAGGCATGGCGTTCAGGTCAGCTGCCGGCGGCCGCCAGGGGTGTGTCGGCCTCGGGGTGGAGGCAGGCCGCCACCGTCTCCGGGTCCAGCGCGGCCAGGCTGGCGATCATCCGCAGCGGCTCGGCCAGAGTCTGGCAGCACATCACGTACTGGTTGCTGCGGCCCTGGGGGATGGCCTCCACCAACTGCTGCTCCCGCAGCGGGGCCAGGTGGTGGCTGACCAGGGTCTGACTCAGGCCGGTCGCTTCCTGCAACTCCTTGACCGTGCGAGGACGCTGGGCGATGAGCAGGATCAGCGTCAGCCGTGTCTCGTCGGCCAGCGCCCGCAGCTTGGGCGCCAGCATCTGGGCCCGCTCGCGTTCACTGAGCCACTGGGCGGGATCACTGACCGCGACCTTGAGCTTCGACGGCCGGGCCATCGCCACCTCCTCATCACCCCCGGGCCGGCCGCCGGCTGGCCCTCCCGCTACGGGAACGCTCCGGGCAGGCCGGGCGGTGCCTTCAATCCTACGCACGACGTTCCTCCCGGTCAGTTACGAGGTGGCATGTACGTCAGCGCTGCCGGGCTGGGTTGCCGGCTCGGCCTGCGCGGTGCCGTCGTCGGTGGTGCGGGCGCGGGGCAGAACGATCGCCGAGGCGACCGCGCCGGCCAGGGCGATGCCCACCGCGATCAGCAACGTGGTGGCGAAGCCGCCGACGAAGGCGTCCTGGGCGGCCTGCAGCACCCGCTGCCCGGCCGCTCCGCCGACTTCCTGGGCGACCGCCGAGGCACCGGCCAGGGACTCGCGTACGGCCTCACCTGCCTGGCCGGGCAGTTGTGCGGCCTGCGGGAGGTCATCGCGGTACAGGGTGGCGATCACACTGCCGCTCACCGCGATGCCGAGTGCGCCGCCGACCTGCATGCCGACGTCGGCCACCGCGGAGCCGGCGCCGGCCTGGCGGGCGGCGGAGACCACCAAGATGGCGTCCACAGCGGCCGGCAGCGCGATTCCCATGCCCAGCCCGAACACCGCAAGCCCCCACAGCGCCTGGGCCTGGTCGTCAACCTGGAGTCCGGCCAGCAGGCCCAGGCCTGCCGCGCACAGCAGCAGACCGATGACCACGGTGGCCTTCAGCCCGGCGCGCTCCACAAGCTTGGCCGACAGCGGGGCGCCGACCATCATGGTGCCGATCGCGAGCATCCGCAGGCCCGCGCCGAGCGGGTCCAGCTCGAGCACGGACTGCAGATACTGGGTCAGCAGGTAAAGGCCGCTGTAGAGGCCGAAGGAGGTGCAGGCGATGGCCAGTGCGCCGCCGCCGTAGCGGGCGTTGAAGAACAGACCGATGTCGATCATGGGGTGGGCGATGTTGCGTTCCCAGACCACGAAGGCGACCATCAGCGCGACACCGATCGCAAGGGAGGCGAGGGTGACGACGTCGCCCCAGCCGTAGTGCGGGGCTTCTACCAGGCCGTAGACAATCGCGACGAGGCCGGCCACGGACAGCAGGGCTCCGGTCAGGTCCAAGCCGGGGTGGCCTTCGGCCTTGGACTCGGGGATCAGCTTGGCGCCGCCGATCAGGGCGATCGCGGCCAGGGGGACGTTGATGAGGAACATCGAGCCCCACCAGAAGTGCTCCAGCAGCACGCCGCTGACCAGCGGGCCGAGCGGCACGCCGACGGCTGCGGCACCGGACCAGATGCCGATGGCCTTGCCCTGCTCCTCGGGCGGGAAGACGTCCTTGATGATGGCGAGGGTGGCAGGCATCATCAGCGCCGCCGCGATACCCATCAGGGCCCGGAAGGTGATCAGCAGTTCGGTGCTGGCAGCGAAGGCCGCGCCCAGGCTGGTCACCGCGAACGCGGCCAGTCCGATGGCCAGCAGCCGCTTGCGGCCGAACCGGTCGGACAGGCCGCCGGCCATCAGCAACAGGCCGCCGAAGGCCAGCGCGTAGGAGTCGACCGTCCACTGCAGTTGGCTGCTGGTGGCGTCCAGGTCCTTCTGGATGCTGGGCAGGGCCAAGTTCAGGATCAGGGTGTCGAGCCCGATCAGGACCAGGCTCAGACAAAGGATGGTCAGGATCTGCCATCGGCGCGGGTGTCCGGCGGGGCGGTTCACTAACAGATCTCCCTCAACGGTGTGTAAGTGGCAGCGCCGGCTCGGTGGTTGCGAAGGCACAAAAGCGGCAAGACGCTGCTCGATCGGACCGGCCGAGCACTGGCCGGTGCCTGCGGGATGTCGGCGCCGACCAGTCCCGGCCCCTCACAGGGTTATCAGCAGATCCTGCTAATAACAGTGAACGCTGTTGGAAATGGTCACCCGACGCTATGAGTTCCGGCCATCTGGCCGACCCCTCCCTACCTACCGGTATACCGAGCAGTACAGCGTGCTGACCTGGCCGAACATGAACTCGCCATGGCGCAAGCGCTCCCACAGACCAACCGGTCGGGATCTTGCGCCACCACACATCGCCGACACGCCCGTCATATGCCAAACCCGCAGTTCAGCTTCGTTTCCCCCGACCACAGCCTCTCAGTGAGGACGTCGGGCGACGAAATCTTGTCGGTATGGCGCAAAAGGTTCGCCGCCCGACGACCTACCCTCGAACACTTCGACCGCCATCGATAAATTGAGCGTGTAGCAGCACGAGGGGTGCCTGTGCAGGTTCCCTTCCAGATGCGCAGGGGGGTTGAACAACGTGCGCGCAACAGCCGGCAAGCCGTCACTTGGTGCGGTCACCTCCGGCACCGCCGCAGTCAGCCCCGCCGCATCCTCGGATTCTCTGGGACCGCGCGTGGCGGCACGGTCCCTGACATCTCCCCAGACACCCATCACGGCAGCGGCCTACGCGGTCGGCACGCGCACCGCTGCCCTCCCGAGGCTGGAACCGTCAATGGCGACGGCTGCGTTCCAGACCCTCTGAATCCTGTTCCGAAAGGGAAAACGATGTCAGTCTCTACGCAGCCGCGCCTTGCCCTGGTGGGAGACCGAGGCAATCACAACGAGCCCGCCCACCCCAAGATCGATGCAATGCGAGAGCAGTGGGACCTGGCTACCGAGTGGATCCCGACCGTGGACATCCACGACGCGTCCCTGCTGGAGGGCTTCGACGGCATCTGGGTGGTTCCCGGGGCGCCGTACTTCAACCAGAAGGGCGTGCACATCGCCGTGCGGCACGCCCGCGAGAACCAGCTGCCGTTCCTGGGCACCTGCGGCGGCTTCTTCAGCGCCCTGATCGAGCACGCCCAGAACGTGCTGCACCTGCCGGCAGCCGAGGGCGTGGACGAGGACCCGGAAAAGCTCATGCCGCTGGTCACGCCGCTGTCGTGCTCCTTCCGCGGGGAGAAGGCCCCGCTGACGGTCCGGGAGGACTCCCTGCTCGCCTCGATCTACGGCACGACCGAGGTCGACGAGATCTTCCACTGCGACTACGGGCTGACCGACGAGTTCATGGACGACGCCAGCCAGGGTGCGCTGCGCATCAGCGCCTGGGACCGTGACGGCGCGCCCCGCGCTCTGGAGATCACCGGTCACCCGTTCTTCATGGGCAGCCTCTTCCAGCCGGAGCTGTCCTCCGAGCCCGGAGCCGAACACAAGATCCTGCAGGCCTTCCTGGCGGCCGTGCGCACCAGGGCCGCCGCCCTGCAGGCCAAGACGGTGGCCTGACCTCCACAACTTCAGCAGTTCACGCGGCCGTGCGCCCCCAGTGGAGCGCACGGTCCCGGGCACCGCCATGCCCGCCTTGTTCCCCCACGCCAGGCGGAAGGATCCCTCACCTTCATGAAGCACGATCACAGCGGCCTGTCCCGGCGCAGTTTCGTTCGCGGCAGCGTCGTCGGCAGTGCAGGCATCGGCGGCCCCATGCTCCTGCCGGTGGTGTCCGCAAACGCTTCCGGAACCTCGAGCGCCGGTTCCGGCACAGGCGCTCATGGCGCCGGTTCGGGCCAGGCGGGCGCCGGCGGTGTGCCGGCGGCGTTCACCGACCAGTCCGCGGCCCTGACCCCGGACCGCACGGTGGCCACGGCCTGCCAGTTCTGCAACTCCAACTGCCGGCTCAACGTCGATCTCAAGGCCGGCCGGGTGCTCGCGGTCCGCGGCGAGGACGACGACCCCGTGCAGCAGGGGCAGATCTGCGTCAAGGCCGAGATGATGCCCCAGCTCGTGTACAACACCGAGCGCCTGACCACACCGCTGCGCCGCGTATCGGGCAAGAAGGGCTCCAGCAACTCCCGGTTCGAGGCCATCAGCTGGGAGGAGGCACTGCGCACCATCGCCGCCAAGCTGCTGAAGCTGCGCGACGCCGGGCAGGCCCACACCATCGCCAACCGCACCACCGGGCGGCTGCCCCGCGGCACCGGATCGCTGGTGGCGCGGCTGTTCGCGATGCTCGGCAGCCCCAACAACACCGACGTCGGCCCGGTGTGCAACGACGCCGGCGGCAACGCGCTCGCGGCCACGTTCGGGCTGGGCAACTTCACCAACGGGTACGGCGTCGACGGCGCCACCGGCAAGGACGACCTCGGCTCGGCGCGCCACTACCTGTTCCTGGGCACCAACCAGGCCGAGACCCACCCCGTGACCTTCGACTACCTGCTGCGCGGGCGGGCCAAGACCAAGGCCACGCTCACCGTCGTCGACCCGCGGCTGACCCCCACCGGGGCGGCCGCCGACCGGTGGGTGGCGCCCAAGCCGCACACAGACCTCGCGCTGCTGCTGGCCATGCTCCACCACATCGTCGAGCAGGGCCTGTTCGACCGGCAGTTCGTCAAGCGGTGGGTGATCGGCTTCGAGGAGCTGCGCGCCCACCTGGACAAGCACCAGTACACCCCGGCGTGGGCGGCAAAGGTCACCGGCGTGCCCGCCACGACGATCACAGCCATGGCCGAGGAGTACGCGTCGGCGAAACCGGCGGCGATCTTCTGCAACGCCGGGATCTCGCACCAGCTCGGCGCCTTCGACACCTACCGGGTGGCGACCTTCCTGGCCGCGGTGACCGGCAACATCGGCCGGCCCGGCGGCGGCTGCAACTTCATGCACAACACCTGGCCCGGTGATCTGCACCTGCCGCCGTTGAAGGCGGCGGTACCCGAGCGGCGCGAGGCGCTGCCGGTCGGCCCGGACTACTTCGCCCAGTCCATCCTGACCGGTGAGCCGTACGGGCTGCGCGCCATCATCACCCAGGGCAACCCGCTGGTGTCTTCCGCCAACACCAGCAAGGTCCGCAAGGCCTTCGAGCAGCTCGACTTCTACGTCTACACCGGGCTGTTCATGGAGGAGGCCGCCTACTACGCCGACATCATCCTGCCGGTGTGCAGCGGCCTGGAGATGGGCGGCGTCTACATGCGGCGCGACGACCGGGCCATCCGCTGGCAGGAGCAGGTCGTCGACCGCGTCGGCCAGTCCCGCCCGGACTGGGAGATCTGGATCGGCCTGGCCCATGCGCTGGCCGAGCTGGACACCCGCCGACCCGCCCACGAGTGGCGCGAGGCCTTCCCGAAGCGGTGGATGGACTACCGGCAGCTGTGGGACGACTTTGTCGCCCACACCCCCGGCATGGGCGGCATGACCCGCGAGCGCATGGCACAGCGCACCGAACCGCTGCGCTGGCCGTGCCCTACCACCGAACACCCCGGGGTCAGCACCCTGTATCTGGACCACCCCAGCTGGTACGAAGCCGTCGAGTCGCTGGATGCGGCCCATCGCGGCAAACGCTTCCTGACCCCCAGCGGCAAGGTCGAGCTGACCACCCCCGAGCTGGACAAGCAGCTCGCCGTGACCGGGCACAGCGCTCTTCCGATCTTCTACACGCATCCGGAAGTCACCGGCGCGCATCCCACCCTCGCCTACAGCCGCAAGCTGGTCACCAACCCCGTCAACCCGCAGGCGGTCACCCACCCGGTGCGGCTGGGCGTGCCCGGCAGCGACGAGGTGCACCGGCGCTTCCCGCTGATGGGCATGACCGGGCGTCCCAGCGTCGTCCACTTCGCCGAGGTCACCCACTGGACGGCCACCGGCAAGCAGCTCAACGGCATCCGCTTCGTGCAGATTCACCCCGACACCGCCCGCCGGGCCGGCATCGCCGACGGCGACGAGGTCCGCGTCGAAAGCCCCCGCGGCGCGGTGACCGGCACCGCGTTGCTGTGGGAGGGGATCCGGCCGGACACGGTGTTCGTGCCCAACACCTTTGGCCCGGCGCAGAAGGTTGGCGACGTCTTCGACGACCCGCGCTACGAGGCGGCCAACACCCTGCCCGACGACCAGTACTACGACAATCTCTCCGGCCAGCAGGCCTACAAGTGCTTCGCCTGCCGGGTCGTCAAAGCCTGACCCGGCAGACGAAACCGTGCGTCACCCGTCCCCCAACCATGGAGGCAGCCCATGACCCCCACTCCTGACCCCCGTCTGAAAGCCGAGACTCTCACGGTTGTTCCTCTGGCCGCCTTCGACGAGACCGTGCGCGTCCTGGGCTCCAAGAGCTACACCAACCGGTACCTGGCCATCGCCTCCCTGTCCGGGCAGGAGACGGTCATCGACAACGCGCTGCTGTCGGACGACACCGTCTTCCTCGCCCGGGCCATCGAGGCGTTCGGTCACGTCACCTGCGACATCGAGCACGATGCGGCGCGGATCCGGGTCACCCCCACCGGGCAGCCGATGCGCGCTCCGGACCAGGACATCTTCGTCGGCGGCGCCGGCACCCCGCTGCGGTTCCTGATCTCCATGGCCGGGCACGCCGAGGGCACTACGATCATCACAGGCAACGCCCGTATGCAGGAACGCCCCATGGGTGACCTCCTCAAGGCCTTGCCGGCCCTCGGGGTGGACGCCACCGCGGTGCGCGGCAACGGCAGCCCGCCGATCCGCGTGGTCGGCGGCTCCTTCAAGGGCGGCGCCACCAGCATCAGCGGCGCGGTGTCCAGCCAGTTCACCTCCAGCCTGATCATCAACGCGCTGCGCGCGGAGAACGACACCGAGATCACCATCAGCGACGAGCTGATCTCCAAGCCGTATGTGGAGATGACTCTGGCCGCGCTGGAGGAGATGGGCGTGTCCGTCGAGCGGGACGGCTACCGGCGCTTCACCGTGCCGGCCGGGCAGCAGGCGCGCGGCGGGCAGGTGACCGTGGAGCCGGACGCCTCCGGCATGTCGTACTTCCTGGCCGCCGCGGCCATCCTCCAGTCGCGGGTGACCATCCCCGGGATCGGCGCCGGATCCCACCAGGGCGACGTGCACCTGGTAGAGGCGCTCGAGCGGATGGGCTGCCACACCCAGGTCTCCGACAGCGAAATCACCCTGAGCGGTGGCCGGTTGCGCGGCATCGACATCGACATGGAGGCCATGCCCGACGTCGTCCCGTCGCTGGCCATCGCCGCCGCCTACGCCGAGGGCGTCACCCGCATCACCAACATCGCCTCGCTGCGCGTCAAGGAGTGCGACCGCATCGCCGCTGTCACCACCGAGCTCCGCAAGATGGGCATCGAGGTCGAGGAGCACCCCGACGCGATGTACATCACCGGCGGCACCCCGCACGGGGCGGTCATCGACACCTACGACGACCACCGCATCGCCATGACCTTCGCGATCGGCGGGCTGCGCACCGAGGGCGTGGTCATCAAGGACCCCGGCTGCGTCGCCAAGTCCTTCCCCACCTTCTGGCAGACCCTCGACACCCTGCACCCCACCCTGGAGAGCACCAAGTGAGCACTTCCGGTGCCGAGTTCGCCGGGCCGGGCATCCTGCTGGTGCTGGACGGCTGGGGGCACGCGCCGCCGGCCGCCGACAACGCCCTGGCCGCCGCGCACACCCCTGTCCTGGACGAGCTGGTGGCGCAGGGTGCGAGCACGTTCGCCGATGCGTCCGGCGAGGCGGTCGGCCTGCTGCCGGATACGGTCGGCAACTCCGAGATCGGGCACATGGTCATCGGGGCCGGCCGGCCCCTGCCCTATGACAGCCTGCTGGTCCAGCAGGCCATCGACTCCGGCGCCCTGCGCACCCACCCCGAGCTGGGCACGGCCCTGGAGGACGTGGCTGCCTCCGGCGGCGCCCTGCACCTGATCGGCCTGTGCTCCGACGGGCAGATCCACGCCCACGTCGAGCACCTCGGCGACCTGTTGGCCGTCGCGGCCGCCCACCGGGTGGGGCGTGTGTTCATTCACGCGATCACCGACGGCCGGGACGTCGCCGACCACATGGCCGGGGCCTACCTGCAGCGCGTGGCCGAACTCGCCGAGCGGGCCGGGACGGGACAGGTCGCCACGGTCATCGGCCGCGGGTACGCCCTGGACAAGGCCGGGAAGCTCGAGCTGACCGAGCAGGCGGTCGCGCTGGTCGCCGACGGTGTCGGTGCCCGCGTCGGCACTGCGCCCGAGGCGGTGACCGGCTCGGAGCGCGGTGATGAGTGGGTGCCGCCGAGCGTGGTGGCCGCGGCCGGGGACGCGCGCGTCGCCGACGGGGACGCCGTGGTGTGGTTCAACTTCCGCAGCGACCGCATCCAGCAGTTCGCCGACGCCCTGGTGGAGCACCTGGCTGCGTCCGGCCGCACGGTGGGCATGCTCAGCCTCGCCCAGTACGACACCCGCGCTTCGATTCCCGCCCTGGTCAAGCGGGCGGACGCCTCCGGCGGCCTGGGAGATGAACTCGCCGCGGCCGGGCTGCGCAGTGTCCGCATCGCCGAGGCGGAGAAGTTCGAGCACGTCACCTACTACATCAACGGCCGTGACGGCACCGTGCGGGACGTTGAGGAGCACGTGCGGATCACCGGGGCCCAGGCGCCGGACTACCTGACGCGGCCGCAGATGAACCTGGACCGGGTCACCGACGCGGTCGCGCAGGCTGCGACCCGCGACGACGTCGACCTGGTGATCGCGAACCTGGCCAACATCGACGTCGTCGGGCACACCGGCAACTACCAGGCCACCGTGACGGCGTGCGAGCACACCGATGCCGCGGTGGCCCGCATCCTCGATGCGGCCCGCGGCAGCGGCCGCTGGGTGCTGCTGGTCGGCGACCACGGCAACGCCGAGAAGATGACCAAGCAGGCTCCCGACGGCACCACCCGCCCCTACGGCGGGCACACCACCAACCCGGTGCCGCTGGTGATCGTCCCCGCCGCTGCGGGCACCGCGCCGGCCGCGTTGCCGGAGCAGGCCACGCTCGCCGACGTGGCCCCCACCGTGCTGCACCTGCTGGGACACAAACCCGGATCCGCCATGACAGGAAGGCCTTTGCTGTGAGCACGCTCGCCCCCGCTGCCGCACCCAACCGCACCGATGGCGCGCTGCCCGGTCTGCTCGCGTCCTTGCAGACGACCCTGCAGCACGCGCCCGGCCTCACCGGCTGCATGGCGTCCTCGCCGATCGCGGCCGCCTTCGCCGAGGACTCCGTCGTTCGGCCTCTCACCATCCCCGAGGGTGTGTGGGCCGTTCTGCGCGAGTCCGGCGACCGGACGCAGGCAGTGCTGTGCCTGCACAATCCGTCCGCCGACGCCGTCCGCGTCCGTCTCGACGCGGTCCTGCCCGGCCGTGCGGCCGAGCAGCTGCGCTTCGTCAGCGGCGCCATGCACACCACCCAGGAGGGCGACCAGCACTACGTCCACCTGGACGCCGTCGGCCACGTCTGGCTGGCCTACACCCCCTAAGGAGGATCTCCCGTAACACCCGGGCCGCTCGCTGCCGGATTGGCCGCGAGGTCAGGCCCGGTTCTGCAACCGGCCGCCGGTCGACAACGGCCGCCGGCCTCTGTGGTCCAGATCCACTTGCAGCCTGACGCAGGGCAGCCGCCTCCTGGCGGCGCTACTGCCCCGCGTTTCCTTTCAGGGCACCGCCAACCCCGAAGGATCTGACATGGACATACTCGTACTCGTCTTGGTGCTGGCGTTAGCCGCCGCCAACGGAGCCAATGACGTCCCCAAGGGCGTCGCCACCCTCGCCGGCGCCGGCGAGGCAAAGATCAAGACAGCCATCGCCTGGGGAACCGTCACCACAGCCATCGGCTGCCTGGTCTCCCTGCACTTCGCCAACAAGATGACCGCCCTGTTCTCCAAGGGCATCGTCTCCGCCTCCCCCACTACCTCCTTCGCCGCCGCCGTGCTGCTGGGCACCGCCGCCTGGATTGCGCTGGCCACCTGGCGCGGCCTGCCGGTGTCGACCACGCACGCCCTGACCGGTTCGCTGCTGGGCGCCGGCGCGCTGTTCGCCGGCAGTTCCGTGCAGTGGAATGTGCTGCTGGTCAAGGTGGTGCAACCGCTGCTGCTGAGCGTCCTGATCGCGTATGCGATCTCCGCGGCCCTGTCCACGGTGGGGCGCATCACCGCCCGGCGCCGCGCCTCACGCAGTCTGCAGCCTCAGCCCGACCCGGAGCCGGTACTGGTGACCACCGGCAGGCAGCAGACGCAGCGTGTCGCCGAGGCCGCCGTCGCGCAGCCGCAGGAGGCCGGTTCCGGGCGGATGAGCCCGGTCAGCATCGCCCATTGGGCCACCAGCGGGCTGACCAGCTTCGCGCGCGGCATGAACGACGCTCCTAAGATCGTGGCGATCGGTTCGTTCGCCATGGTCTCCGGCATGACGACCACGCATCTGCTGGTCGCGGTCACGCTCGCCATGGCCGTCGGTGGTCTGCTGGTCGGGCGCCGGGTGGCGGAGCGGATGGCCAACGACGTCATCAAGATGACGCACGTTGAGGGCTTCACCGCCAACCTGACCACCGCCGCTCTGGTCGGTGTCGGCGCGTTCCAGGGGCTGCCGATGTCGACCACGCAGGTGTCCATCGGCGGGATCTCCGGCACCGCGGGCACCGACCTGTCACGCATCAAGAAGAAGACGGTGCGTGACTTCGCGATCGCCTGGCTGGTCACACCGCCGTTCTCGGCCGCTGTGGCTGCCGTGGCGTATCTGCTGCTGCGCTGACCGGGGCCCCTGAGCAGGCAGTGCTCAGGGCCCCCGGCCCCTTATCCGGCCCCGTACCGCGGTGATTGGCCCACTGCGGTGCGGGGCCGGAGCCTTCCTCCCCGCCAGGTCCGTGCGGCTGGTCGAGCGGCCGCGAGGGCGGACCGGGCAGGTGCGCGATGCGCAGCAGCGCGGCGTGGGCCTCCTCGTTCATGCGATAGAAGACCACGCGTCCTTCGCGCCGCCCCTGGATCAGGCCGGCGCAGCGCAGGCGCTTGAGGTGGTGGCTGACGGTCGACAACGACACTCCGACGTCGCCGAGTTCGTGGACGGGGAGCTCGGCGCCTTGCTGCGCGGCCAGTTGGGCGAGCAGTTGCAGGCGTACCGGGTCGCCGAGGGTTTTGAACAGGTCGGCCCATCGCAGGGCGTCGACGGCGCTCAGTTTCAGGCATTGTCCGGTGCAGGCGGCGTCACCGGCCTGGTGGCACATGTCGTCTCCTTACCCCAGCGTCCCTCTGGGTGATGTGGATGGCAGGCATGTCCCACTGATCTCTGGCCGTGTTGTGCGCGCCGCGTGCTCCGTTGCGGGTTCAGGCTGCCGGGGACAGCAGGCCCGCGATGCTGGAGAGAACGCCGGGTGCTACGCGGTAGTACACCCAGCTGGCCCGCCGCTCCGACACCAGCAGTCCGGCTTCGCGCAGTTTGCGCAGGTGGTGGCTGACGGTGGGCTGGGATACCCCGACGTCCTGGATGTCGCAGACGCAGGCTTCCCCGCCGGGTTGGGCGGCGACCCTGGAGAACAGCCGCAGCCTGACCGGATCGGACAGCGCCTTGAACATGGCGGCGATCCGTTCCGCGTCGGGGGCGGAGAGTTCTTCTCGCCCCAGCGGCTGGCAGCACTCCAACGACGCGGTGATGTCCAGAACGCCGGAGTCCAGATTAGACATGCCTCTATGTTGACACTCATCTAATCACTTGCCAACCCTGCACGAAAGACGAATTCTCCTCGCTGATTCGACACACCTCTATGTTGACGGATGTCTATTCAGGGTCCATGCTGAGTGGCATAGACGCACATCGAAACCGAGGAGCGCTCCGTGACCCCGCCCGTTACTGCCGAGCTGCCCGTCGCCGTCATCGGGGCCGGACCCATCGGTCTGGCCGCCGCCGCCCACCTGGTGGAGCGCGGTCTCGTTCCCCTCGTCCTGGAGGCCGGACCGGCTGCGGGCGCCGCGCTGCGCCAGTGGTCGCACGTGCGGCTGTTCTCCACCTGGTCCGAGCTCACCGACGAGGCCGCCGAGAAGCTGCTCGCGCCTACCTGATGGGCCAAGCCCGACGCCGCTTCCTACCCCACCGGCGGCGACTGGGCCGCTCAGTATCTGGAGCCCCTGGCCGGCGTCCTCGGCGACAAGATCCGCTACGGCGCCACCGTCACCGGTGTCTCCCGTGCCGGGCGTGACCGCATCGTCGACGCCGACCGCGACACCCAGCCGTTCGCGCTGCACGTGAGTTACGCCGACGGCCGCGAGGAGCGCGTGGTGGCGCGCGCCGTGATCGACGCCTCCGGCACCTGGACAACGCCCAGCCCGGCCGGCGGCAACGGCCTGCCCGCGCTGGGCGAGAAGGCGGCGGCCGACCGGATCACCTACCGCGTCCCGGACCTGAAGGACCCTGCCGTGCGGGCCCGTTACGCGGGCAGGCGCACCGCCGTGATCGGTTCCGGCGCCTCCGCCTTCACCGCCCTTGCCCTGCTCGCCGACCTGGCCAAGGCCGAGGAGGGCAGCGGCACGCACGCGGTGTGGATCCTGCGCCGCGGGATCTCCGGTTCCACCTTCGGCGGGGGCACGGCCGACCAGCTGCCCGCCCGCGGCGCGCTGGGCCTGGCCGCCAAGGCCGCCGTCGACGCCGGCCACGCCGACGCCGTCACGGGTTTCCGCACCGAGGCGATCGAGCGCGACAGCGACGGGCGTCTGGTGCTGGTCGCCGACGACGGCCGGCGGCTGGAGCCGGTCGACGAGGTGATCGTGCTGACCGGGTTCCGGCCCGACCTGTCGTTCCTGTCGGAGATCCGTCTCGGCCTGGACGAGCGTCTGCAGGCCCCCGTGGAGCTGGCGCCGCTGATCGACCCCAACGTGCACTCCTGCGGCACCGTCTACCCGCACGGCCGCAAGGAGCTCTCCCACCCCGAACAGGGCATCTACCTGGTCGGCATGAAGTCCTACGGCCGCGCCCCGACGTTCCTGGCCATGACCGGCTACGAGCAGGCACGCTCCGTGGTCGCCGCCATCGCCGGTGACCTGGAGGCCGCCGACCGGGTCGAGCTGGTGCTGCCGGAATCCGGCGTGTGCGGCGGAGCCGGCCTGTTCGACACCCCGAACGCGCAGCAGGACACCGCAGGTGGCTGCTGCTCGGCCCCTGCTCCGCAGCTGATCCAGATCGCGCCCGGCGCCCTGACCCTCCCGGTCGCCGGCACCACGGGTTCCGGCAACTGCTGCTGACCCCGTCCTGGGTCCAGGGCCGGTGAGCCGGCCCCGGAACCGGTTTCCTTCCCCAACACCCCTGGAGGAACGACGATGTCCCGGCTCCAACTCGCCCTGCGCGTCCCCGACCTCGACGCGGCCATCGCCTTCTACAGCAAGCTGTTCGCCACCGAGCCCGCCAAGCTCCGCGACGGCTACGCCAACTTCGCCATCGCCGAGCCCCCGCTCAAGCTCGTCCTGTTCCAGGGCGAGCCCAGCGAGGACACCCGCATGGACCACCTCGGCGTGGAGGTCGCCTCCACCGACGACGTCACAGCTGCCACCCGCCGACTCGACCAGGCGGGCCTGGCCACCTTCGAGGAGAACGACACCACCTGCTGCTACGCCCTGCAGGACAAGGTCTGGGTCCACGGCCCCGGCAAGGAGTCCTGGGAGGTCTACGTCGTCAAGGCCGACGCCCCCGCCAAGGAACCCGCCGCCGGCGCCTGCTGCAGCACGGCCGAGCCCGGCACCAGCCAGACGGCTGCGGCCGGTTGCTGCTGATCCAGACGTGAACCTGTCCGCCCGCACGCGCGCGGCCGCACCCGACACCGGTCATCAAACGCGGCCGCGCGCCGCCCTGCCGGCGCTGTGCCTGACCCAGATCACCGGCTGGGGCATCGTCTACTACGCCTTCCCCGTCCTGAACCCGCAGATCACCGCAGCCACCGACTGGTCCCCCGCCGCGACCACCGCGGCGTTCTCCGCCGCACTGCTGGTCTCCGCGCTCTGCGGCATCCGCGTCGGACGCATCCTGGACGCCCGCGGACCGCGCACCGTCATGACCGCCGGGTCCGCCCTGGCCACCCTCGCCCTGATCGTCATCGCCACCGCCCCCAGCCTGCCCGTCTTCATCGCCGGCTGGCTGCTGGCCGGACCGGCCATGGCCGCCACCTTCTACCAGCCCGCGTTCGCCGCCGTCACCCGCTGGCGGGCCCCCGACCACGTGCGCGCCCTGACCGTCGTCACCCTGGCCGGCGGGCTGGCCTCCACCGTCTTCGCCCCCCTGACCGCCCAACTGTCCGGCCACCTCACCTGGCGCGGCACCTACCTGGTCCTGGCCGGCGTGCTCGCCGCCATCACCATCCCCGCCCATGCCATGGCCCTGCGCGCTCCCTGGCCCCCCGCGCCCCGCCCGACCGCCGGAGCGCCGCACACCACCACCGCGGTGGCACGCAGCCCCGTCTTCTGGCTGCTGGCCACCGCGCTGACCCTGTCCGCGTTCGCGATGTACGCCGTGGTCGTCACGCTCGTCCCGCTGCTGCTGCACCGCGGCTTCTCCACCACCCAGGCCGCCTGGCTGCTGGGCCTGGGCGGAGCCGGGCAGACCCTCGGCCGCACCCTGTACGCCGCGCTCGCCCGGCGCACCTCCCCCGCCGTGCGCACCACAGCCCTCATCGGCCTGGGCTGCCTGACCACCGCCGCTTTCGCGGTCATCCCCGGCCCCTATGCACTGCTGGCCGCCCTGTCCGTGCTCGCCGGAACCATCCGCGGCAACCTCACCCTGCTCCAGGCCACCGCCATCACCGACCGCTGGGGCACCACGCACTACGGGCGGCTGTCCGGGCTGCTGGCCGCCCCGGCCACCACGGCCTCCGCTCTCGCCCCGTTCGCCGGCACCGCCCTGACCGCTCCCCTGGGCGGCTACCCGCACCTTTTCGCCGTCCTGGCCCTCATCTCCGCAGCCGCCGCACTCATTGCATGGCACACCGCCCCGCGCACGCCCTGAGCCCCTGACCGGGCAATCACCGCAGGTCAGGGCGGCCGGACCCCTATGGTTCGATATGTGTGAACATAGATGCATGTCGAAAGCCAAAGGTCCGCCGGTACTCGACCTCGAGTCCGTGGCTCCGTGCTGCCCCTCGCTGACCGAGCGCCCGCTGAAGGTGGAGGAGGCCGAGGTCGCCGCCCGGATGTTCAAGGCGCTGGGTGACCCGGTCCGGCTCCGCCTGTTCTCCGCGGTCGCCTCCCATGAGGGCGGCGAGGCCTGCATCTGCGACATCTCCGACGTCGGCGTCACGCAGCCGACCGTCTCCCACCACCTGAAGAAGCTTAAGGAATCCGGCCTGCTCACCTCCGAGCGGCGCGGCACCTGGGTCTACTACCGCGTCGAGCCGTCCGTGCTGACCGCGATGGGCAAGCTGCTGTCCAGTGCCGGGGCGGCCTGACCCAAGCTCTCCCGGGCCGGCTCGCCGCTCCAGCGGTGGTCCTGGGGCCGACTGGCGGTCCCTGGCCCACCGCACCCGCGCCGACCTGGAGGCCGCCAGCCTCGACCTGCAGCTGAACACCCGCGCGGTGTCGATCGATGCGCAGCGGCGCACCGTCACCGTCCAGCACGCCGAGGACGGCACCCATGACGAACTGGGCTACGACCAGCTCGCGATCGGCACCGGTGCCGTTCCGGTACGCCGCCCGCCGATCGACGGCCTGGTGCTCGTGGTCGTCGGCGTGCGCCCCGACACCGCCGTGGCCGAGACCGCCGGGGTGAAGTTGGGGGTCCGTGGCGCGATCGCCGTCGACCGGACCATGCGCACCAGCGTGGACGGCATCTTCGCCGCCGGGGCCTGTGCGCAGACTTGCCACCGGGTGCTGGACACCGACACGTATCCCGCTGGGCACCACCGCCCACAAGCAGGGCCGCGTTGCCGGCGAGAACGCCCTCGGCGGCGCCCGGCAGTTCACCGGATCGCTGGGCACGCAGGCGGTGAAGGTGTTCGACCTGGTCATCGCCCGCACCGGACTGCGCGATAACGAAGCGGTCGCCGGAGGCTTCACCCCGGTCACGATGGCCGCGGCCGCCGACGACCACAAGGTGTACTACCCGGGCTCCCGCACGATCCGCTCGCGGATCACCGGCGACGCCGCCACCGGGCGGCTGCTCGGCGCGCAGCTCGTCGGCCACCTGGACAGTGCCGTGCACAAGCGGGTCGATGTCTTTGCCACCGCCTTGTTCCACGGCATGACCGTCGACGCGATCGAAGTTCTCGACCTGTCCTACACTCCCCCGCTGGGCAGCCCCTTCGACGCCGTGCAGAGGGTCACCCAGACCTGGGCCCGCGGTCGTCACCTTCACGACACCCGCTAGCGACCCGCGAAGTACGGGGCTAGGCACCTGAACGGCATCGATAGGTACCGGTGGCACCTATAAATTCAGGCAAGATAGACGGGCATCAATTTTAGGGCTGCTCTTTCGGTGGCCTCCATGCAAGATCGGGGCCCGTCTATCGCCGTCGTCGACCGTCGGCTGTGCCCGGGTAGCGGCAACGGCCCGCGCTGCCCTGCCCCGTGTGTGTGGGGCACGGCGGGCCGACACGCTCCGAGTAGCCGACCGAACCCGTGCAGCCAGGCGGTCAGCTCAGATGGCGCCGCACAAGGTCTCGCTCGGCACAGTGATCTGCATCCGGAAGGTCGTGGCGTCACGACCCACGAGTTCTGCGCCGTCGGGCATCTGGAACTCGTCGTTGTTCCTCACGGATTGATTGTGGCCCCGGGACTGACACTCAGGGGCGTCTTGCAGCCGAGGACGCCCGCGCCCGAACCGACAGGCATGCCCCCTCGCTCGCTGTCGGTTCGGGTCTATCACTGTGGGCCGTGCTCTGGGGTGAGGAGGGCTTTGATCTCGCGTGCCGCTTCGCGCGCGGGGCGGCCGACGCCGATGAGGGTGGCTGAGGCGGGGCCGGTCCAGTCTCCGTAGCCGAGCAGGTGCAGGCGGGGTTCGCCCAAGGCCCGGGTGCCGGTGGTGGCGACGCGGCCGTGCCGGTCACGCAGACGCAGGGGCGCCAGGTGGGCGAGGGCGGGGCGGAAGCCGGTGCACCAGATGACGGCGTCGGTGTGGGTGATGCTGCCGTCGGGCCACTGGGGTCCGGTGGCGGTGAGCCCGGTGAACATCGGGACCGCGTTCAGCAGGCCGGCATCCCGCGCAGCACGGACTGGGGGCACAGCAACGATGTCCCCAAGTCCTGCCACGCCGCCGGTGTCGGCATTGCCGTTGTCCAGGGCGCGCCGGCGGGCGGTGGCGGCATCGAACAGTGCCCGGCCGTCGATGTCGTCGGCCAGGAAGCGGGGGGCTCTGCCGGTGCGGGCGGCTCACCGGCTGGTTCCCTGCAGGGTCGGCGCGGCGAACTTCTTGCGCCAGGCCAGGGAGACGTAGACCAGGGCCACCAGGACGGGCACCTCGATCAGCGGGCCGACGACGCCCGACAGGGCCTGGCCGCTGGTGACCCCGAAGGTGGCGATGGCGACCGCGATGGCGAGTTCGAAGTTGTTGCCGGCTGCGGTGAAGGCCAGCGTGGCGGTGCGGTCGTAGGCGAGGCCGATGCCCTTGCCCAGGGCGAAGGTCCCGAACCACATGACGGCGAAGTACACCAGCAGCGGCAGGGCGATGCGGACGACGTCCAGCGGCTGGGACGTGATGGTCTTGCCCTGGAGGGCGAAGAGGATCACGATCGTGAACAGCAGGCCGTACAGGGCCCACGGGCCGATCTTCGGCAGGAAGTTGGTCTCGTAGTTCTGGCGGCCGAGCTTCTTCTCGCCGATCCGGCGCGTGAGGAAGCCTGCGATCAGGGGAACGCCCAGGAAGATCACGACGTTGAGTGCGATCTTCCACATGGAGATGTCCAGGTGCTGTCCGTCGCCCAGGCCGAGCCAGCCCGGCAGCAGGTCGAGGTAGAACCAGCCCAGCAGGCCGAAGGCGATGACCTGGAACACCGAGTTCAGGGCGACCAGGACGGCGGCGGCTTCCCGGTCACCGCACGCGAGGTCGTTCCAGATGATGACCATGGCGATGCAGCGGGCGAGACCGACGATGATCAGGCCGGTGCGGTATTCCGGCAGGTCGGGCAGGAACGTCCACGCCAGGGTGAACATCACGGCGGGCCCGATCAGCCAGTTGATGGCCAGCGAGGACACCATCAGCTTTTTGTCGCCGGTGACGGTGTCGAGCTTGTCGTAGCGGACCTTGGCGAGCACCGGGTACATCATGATCAGCAGGCCGAGGGCAATGGGCAGTGAGATGCCGCCGATCTCGACCTTGCTGAGGGCGTCGTTCAGGCCGGGGATGAGCCGGCCCAGTCCCAGGCCCAGTGCCATCGCGGCGAGGATCCACACGGCAAGAAAACGGTCCAAGGTCGACAGTTTGCCGACGATCCCCGCAGGGGCCGTTGTCGTGTCGGGAGGAGCGGTGGTGGTCACGGGCAGGCCCTCTTGGTGTCGGTTTCGAAGGTGGCGCGAGCAGTGGCGGCCAGTTCCGTGAAGGAGCCGGCCAGGGCTTCGATGACCTCAGGCCGCAGCTTGTAGTACGTGAACCGGCCGCAGGGCTCGGTCTCCACGACGCCGGCGTCTCTGAGCACCTTCAGGTGGTTGGAGAGGTTGGTCTGCCGGGCGCCGGTCTCCTCCACCAGGTGGGTGGTGCACAGCGTCTCGCGGGCGAGCAGGGTCACGATCTGAAGCCTGAGCGGGTCCGCCAGCACCCGGATCAGATCAGTGTCGACTGACGTCATCATGGACTGATACTGTCACATCAGCCGGGGCTGACACCAGTCCGGGCTGACTTTTCCCCGTCGTGAGACAAGAGAGACCGCCATGTCCGACAAGCCCTCCGTGCTCTTCGTCTGTGTCCACAACGCCGGCCGCTCCCAGATGGCCGCCGCGTGGCTGACCCACCTCGCCGGGGACCGCGTGGAGGTCCGCTCGGCCGGTTCCACCCCCGCCGACCAGGTCAACCCGGCCGTTGTCGAGGCGATGAAGGAGGTCGGCATCGACGTGTCGGCCGAGATCCCGAAGGTGCTGACCGTCGAGGCGGTCCAGGCTTCGGACGTGTGCATCACCATGGGCTGCGGCGACGCCTGCCCAGTCTTCCCCGGCAAGCGCTACCTGGACTGGACGCTGGAGGACCCTGCCGGTCAGGGCGTCGAGGCCGTCCGCCCCATCCGGGACGAGATCAAGGCCCGGATCGAGGGCCTGATCGCCGAGATCGCCCCGGAGCCCAAGGCATGAGCGAGCAGGTCCGCGACGTCATCGTCATCGGCTCCGGACCCGCCGGGTACACCGCCGCCCTCTACACCGCCCGCGCGTCGCTGAAGCCGCTGGTCTTCGAGCGCTCGGTCACCGCCGGCGGCGCGCTGATGCAGACCACCGAGGTCGAGAACTTCCCCGGTTTCCGCGACGGCATCATGGGCCCGGACCTCATGGACAACATGCGGGCCCAGGCCGAGCGGTTCGGCTCCGAACTCGTCCCAGACGACGTGAGTGCGGTCGACTTCAGCGAGGACGTCAAGACCGTCACCGACTCCGAGGGCACCGTCCACCGGGCCAGGGCCGTGATCGTCGCCACCGGCTCGCAGCACCGCAAACTCGGCCTGCCGGGCGAGGACGAACTGTCGGGGCGGGGCGTTTCGTACTGCGCCACCTGCGACGGGTTCTTCTTCCGCGAGCACGACATCGCCGTCATCGGCGGCGGCGACACCGCCATCGAAGAGGGGTGTTCCTGTCCCGCTTCGCCAAGACCGTCACCATCGTGCACCGCCGCGACACCCTGCGTGCCTCCAAGGCCATGCAGATGCGGGCCTTCGCCGACCCGAAGATCTCCTTCGCCTGGGACAGCGAGGTCGCCGCCATCCACGGCACCGACGGCAAGCTGTCGGGCCTGACGCTGAAGGACACCCGGACCGCCGACAGTCGCGAACTGCCCGTGACCGGCCTGTTCGTGGCCATCGGCCACGACCCGCGCACCGAACTGTTCAAGGGCATCCTCGATCTCGACGGCGAGGGCTACCTCAAGGTCGACGCGCCCAGCACCCGCACCAATGTCGCCGGCGTCTTCGCCGCCGGCGACGTGGTCGACCACACTTACCGCCAGGCCATCACCGCCGCCGGCACCGGCTGCTCCGCTGCCCTGGATGCCGAGCGCTACCTCGCCGCCCTGAACGACACCACCGCCTAGCAAACCGCGGCCGCCCGGCCGCAACCATCCTTTCTGCAGGTCAGCGGGCACTCCCCCGAGGCTTGAGAGGGACATTGGGGAGCTGCGGGGCCGGCAGGCGGTCTCCGTGGTAGCCCGTGACCTCACCGAACCGGGACCCGTTCTCCCAGTCGGCTCGCGCCTGCACGATCTCCTCGCTGGTCCGGCCGATGAAGTTCCACCACATGATGATCCGCTCACCGAGGGGCGGTCCCCCGAGCAGCACCGCGCGGGCGGGGGCGTCGGAGTGGTTGGTCAGGGTCAGCTCGTCGCCGCCGGGGGCCAGGTAGCCGAGCTCGGACGGGCTCAGGCGCGTGCCGGCCGTCTCGATGTCGCCGCTGTCGACGAGCAGGCCGTGCTCGTAGGCCGGGTCGACCGCCAGCGTGACGGTCGCACCGGGGTCGAGGGTGAGTTCGGCGCCGAGCAGCGGGGTGAACGTCGCCACCGGCGAGGCGTCTCCGGCCAGAGCCCCGAGGAACACCCGTGCTGTGCCCCCGCCGAGCGGCACGGGCCGCGGGGCGTAGTGCTCGAAGGCGGGCGCGGCGCCGCGGTCCCGCTCGGGGAGCACGACCCACAGCTGGACGCCGTGCAGGACAGTGGTGCGCTCGGTGGAGACCTCCGAGTGACTGATGCCGTGCCCACTGGTCATGAGGTTGAGTTCGCCGGGCCGCACATAGGCGTGCGTCCCGAGGCTGTCGCGGTGCTCGATCTCGCCGCTGAAGAGCCAGCTCACGGTCTGGAGCCCGATGTGCGGATGCGGTGCGACGTCCATGCCCCCAGTCTCGGAGACGTCGTCCGGACCGTAGTGGTCGGCGAAGCACCAGGCGCCGATCAGCGAGCGCTCCCGCTGCGGCAGGGTGCGCCGCACCGTCATCGCGCGGGGTCCGCCGAGCGGGACGTCGCGGGGGGACAGGATCTCCACGGCGGTCTCTGCCTGGGCCCCGTTCATGTCGCGCTTCTCACACGACAACTGCTTCGAAATTCAACAATCATGGTGTCGATGATACGGCGATGCCCGGGACGGACGACAGGGCATCCCGACGACGGCCGGAGACGGCCAGGCGAAGGAGTACCGGTGAGCGACACCACGGCGGTCCGGCGGCGCAGGCGGATCTTCATCGACAAGCAGAGTCCCCGGGCCTACAAGGCGATGCTGGCGGCCGCCGAGACCGTGCGCGACGTGGCCGCCGAGGCCGGTCTCGAACGCGAGCTGGTGGAGCTGGTGAACATCCGCGTGTCGCAGCTGAACGGTTGCGCCTTCTGCCTCGACCGCCACACCAGGGCCGCCCTCGAAGCGGGGGAGACGTCGCGGCGGCTGAGCCTGCTGCCGGCCTGGCGCGACACCGAGCTGTTCAGCCCGCGCGAGCGGGCCGCGCTCGCGGTGGCCGAGGTGACCACCGACCCGACCGACGCCACCGCCCAGGAACAGGCCTACCAGGCCGCGCTCGAGGTGTTCGGCGACGACGAGCTCTCCGCTCTCATCTGGGTGGCGATCACCATCAACTCCTTCAACCGGGTCTCCATACTCAGCAAGCACCCGGTCCGTGCCGTCCAGAAGCGATGAGGCGCCCACGCCGGGCCGCGCGGCACGGAACGCACAGGTGAAGGGCGCGGAACGCACGTAGGGAAGGGCGCGGTCACGCCGTTCCTGACGGCGGGACCGCGCCCTTCCTGGACCGGCGTCGTCAGCCGAGCGGCTCCCGTCGCGCACCCGGGCCGCTCTGCACCCGCTCGATGTACTCGGGCGCCAGCCGGCTGACCTCGTCGAGCGCGGCGAGGTCCTCCTCTGTGAGCGTGAGCCCGGCCGCGGCGAGGGAGCTGCTCCACGCGAGTCGCGCCGACCAAGACGCTGCTGACCCCGGGCTGCTGCATCACCCGGGCGAGGGCGACCTGCGCGACCGTCGCACCGTGCCGTGCGGCGATCTCGTCGAGGCCGTCGACCACGACGTAGCCGCGCGCCTCCTCGACCGGCGGGTTCGATGCCTTGCCCCAGCGTGTCGACTGGTCGCGCTCGCGACGCGGCGGAACTTGCCCCTCAGGAAGCCGCCGGCCAGGGGGCTGCAGACCATCAGGCCCAGGCACTGGTCGCGCACGGCGGGCAGGATCTCGCGACCGATGTCCCGGCCGACGCGGGAGTAGTAGGTCTGCAGGGAGACGAAGCGCTCCAGGCCATGCAGGGCCGAGACGCCCAGCGCGGTACGACTCGCCGGATGGCGAGGCCGACGCACCCCGTGGCGCCCGGGAGACCCGGAGACGCACCGCCCGTCCGCACCGCCTCGTGCCCGACGTCGTCGCGCAGCCGGGCGGCGCGAGGTCTCGGGCCGTCAGCTCCCTTCGTACGGCCGCAGCCCGGCCACCGAGCGGCGGACGGCGTCGGCGTGCCCGAAGAGCCGGGGCAGGCCGCCGGTGTGCAGGAAGACCGTGCGCTGTCCGCGGTGGATGACGCCCTCGCGGACGGCGGCGAGAAGGCCGGCCATGGCCCGCCCCGTGTAGGTGGGGTCCAGGACGATGCCTTCGGTGGCCGCCGCCGTCCGCATCGCGTCCAGGACGGGCTCATGGAGCGCCGCGTAGCCGGCGCCGACCTGGTCGGAACGAATGCGCAGCGCGTCCGGGGCGACTCGGCGGTGGGCGACCGCCCCGGCCAGGTCCGCCACGATCGGGGCGGGCCTTGTCACGGCGCCGCAGTGGACGCCGAGCACCCGCTCCTCACCCAGCGCGGCGACAAGACCGGCCATGGTGCCGCCGGAACCGAGTGCCACCACCACGTGGGCGAGGTTGGGCAGTTGGGCACGCAGTTCCTCGCCGCCCTCGCCATAACCGCGGGCGCCGGCCGGGCTGGAACCGCCGAAGGGAATGAGGTGGGGCAGCGCACCCGCGCGGCGCAGCCGGTCGCAGACCTCCATGGCCGCGTCCGCCAGGCCGGCCGGTTCGGCGTCGCCGGCCCAGACCACCCGGGCGCCGAAGAGGCCGTCGAGGACGAGGTTGCCGGTACCGGACCCTGCGGCGGGTTCCTTGCCGGGGAGGACGAGGACGACGTCGAGGCCGAGCCGTGCGCCGGCCGCGGCGGTGAGACGGGCGTGGTTGCTCTGCGCCGCACCGACCGTCACCAGTGTGTCCGCGCCCGCGTCGATTGCCTCGCCGACCGTCCACTCGAGCTTGCGGACCTTGTTGCCGCCGCCGCCGAGCCCTGTGAGGTCGTCGCGCTTGATCCACAGGTCGTCCGGGTCGAGGCCGACAGCTGCGGCCAGCCGGGGCAGGGGCTCGACAGGGGTGGGCCAGGCGGACAGCGTGATCTTGCCGGGCATCGGCGGCGCTCCAGGGTCTGACGGCGGCGGTGACCGGCGTCCGAGACGTCGGCGACTCCATTGTGGGCGCTGCGTGTGGGTACTGCGTCTGAGCCCTGCGTATGGTCCGCCGAGCGTCGCTCCGGCGGGCGGGCGGGACGCGCCCGGTCCGGCGTCGTCGGCCGAGTCCGCTGTGATCGACACGCTCGACACGCCTCCTTCGCCGCCTGACCGCCTGGGGCCGTGGCAGGCGGTCGCCGCGGCACGCCGTTCGCCTACGGGGCGTGCGTGCCGGGCGCGTTGGGGCTCGGCCTCCGTCGGCGGGTGGGGAGCGGGCCCATGACGCGTTCCTCCACCGCGGACAGCACAAGGAGCATCCCGAGCAGGAGCACCGGCAGTCCGAGCAGCAGCGCGTGGGTCATCGCCGATCCCCCGTGTGCGGCAGTCGGGTTCGTGGGTGGCGGGCAAGGGCGCGTCCGGATCGAGGGCGGCGGCCTCGGGTGCGGTGGAACACGGCGGACATGAGCACCTCCACTTCGGCGTCGCGTCCCCGCCTTCCCCGCTGTAGGCGTTGTATGGGTGCGTCGCCCGCACTCCGTCGCCTCCTCGCGTTCCGGCGCCGGGCGCCACCGCGCCCCGTCGGGTCAGTAGCGGAAGGCGTCGGAACCGTCCAGCCGCCCGAAGCGCCGCGGACGCGGGATCTGCTCCGGCCGCTGGGCCCACCGCGCGCGGTGGTTCGGGGCGCTTGCGCGCTCGCCCCGGGAGAGGACCGCTACGGCACCGGCAGCAGCGCACAGCAACGCCCCGACGACCACGCTGGAGAGCGTGCCCGCCGAGATCGCGCCGACCACCGCGCCCAGCACGACTACCGGCATCACGGCACCGGAGATGAGCCTGCGAATCTTCAAATCCATGAAGAATCACTTCCTTTCACAGGAACGCATTCCCCGGTGAACGTACGCCTATCCATGGATCGCCTTAACGAGTGACCGCCTGGATCGGCATGGTGATGCCTCCTCAGGCCGCTTCAACGGCAATTCCCGGCCACGTCAGGAAGGATGGCGTCAGCTGAGGGCGGACACCGCGGTTCCGTACAGGACTTCCTCGGCCCGGTCCCATGACCAGCCGTTCTCCACCACGAGTGTGCGCCAGCCGGTGGGGCCGAACCAGAACCAGAGCAGGTCCGCGGTCTCCTCGGGCGAGTACCGCCGGGCAGGAGCGCCGACTTCCAGGAAATGCCGCGCGACCGCGCGCAGCGCCTTCCGGTAGTCGGCCGTCGCCCTTTCCCACAGCGCTTCGCCGTTCTCGTGCACGGGCAGCGCCTTGCGAATCGCCTCGTGCGCCTTGAACTGGCTCTCGTTGCCGGCCCGGGTGCCGTGAGCGAGCGCCCGCAGCACGCCCTCGGGCGTCCGCACGGACAGGATGCGCGCGACGGCCTCCTCGTATCCCGACTGGGCGACCGCCTTGTCGACGATCCGGTCCAGGATGTCCGACTTGCTGCCGACGCTGGCGAAGACGGTCTTCGAGGCGACCCCGGACGCCGCCGCGATGTCCGCGACGGTCACCCGGCCGTAGCCGCGTTCGGCGAAGAGCAGCTCAGCGTGTTCGAGGATCAGCGCGCGCGTCCGCGCCGCGGCCTGTTCCCGGAGCGGTGATACATAAGCGCGCTTGGTGGCCATGACGGCATCCTAAGGGATGTCCATGCCGCTTTGACCTATCCAATCGGTCATCTATAACCTCAATAGTCGATGCGCGTCCTGCGTATCCGATGAGACCGGCCACGCGGGGCCGGCGGGCGAAAGGTGGGACCGATGGCGATGGACGCCAAGGACGTGGCCGAAGGCCTTTTCCGGATCCTGGAGACGGGCGACGCGGCCCTGGCCGCCGAGGTTGTGGCTCCCGACAACGACAACCGTGAGGCGGCCGTCGCGCCCGCCGCCTGTTCGATACCCGGTCCGGCGGGCGCCCTCGCCTCGGGCGCGTGGCTGCGCTCGGCCTTCAGCGATCTGCGCTTCCCCGTGCTGGACATCGCCCGCAATGACGACCAGGTGTGGATACGGCTCCGTATGCAGGGCCGGCACACCGGCCCTTTCGTGCGCTTCCGGAACGGCGTCCTCGACCAGGCGGTCCCTCCCACGGGGCGCGAGGTCGACTTCGAGCAGGTGCACCTGCTCGACCTGCGCGACGGCAAGGTCGTCCGGCACGAGGCACTGCGCGACGACATGACGATGCTGAGCCAGCTCGGCGTCTTCCCCCCGTCGCCTGCCATCGCCCTGCGCATGGCGGGCTGGAAGCTCTCCGGACGCGCCAAGCGGGCCGCCGAGGAGGTCACGAAGCTCGCCGCAGAGGCTGCCGGACAGGCACACTGATGAGGGCCGCCGACCCGAGTCGGCTCGCACGAACCCGCAGATGCGGGCGGGGTCACATGTGCGGGTAACGGCGGCGGCGCCAGATCCAGGCGATCGCGGCGGCGGCCACTGCCCAGCCGAGGAGCACGAGGTAAGGGAAGGCGTACTGGTCGTCGGCGAAGTAGATCGCGTTGTGCTGCGCGTTCACCGACGCCCCGGGCGGCAGCCAGCGGCCGATGACGCCCAGCGGCTGCGGCAGGAGCAGCCAGGAGACCGCGCCGCCCGAGGACGGGTTGCCCAGCAGCACCATCAGCAGCCACGTGGGCAGGATGGCCCACTTGTCGAACAGCATGTAGAACGCCGTGAACACCAGCCCCGAGGTCACCATCGTCAGGGTGAGTACCGCCCAGGACTCGGGGAAGGGCAGCCGCAGCACATGCAGGCCCCAGTCCACCACCGCGACGATGGAGAGGCTGCCGAGCGCGGAGTACACGACGATCGCCGCGAAGCGCTCCAGTGGTCTCAGCTCGGACGCGTGCACGGTCAGCTGCACCGCGCCGAGAAAGCCCACGATGACGGCGGCCAGCGTGATGTAGAAGATCGCGAGGCCCTGGGGGTCGCCGGGCTGCAGCGGTTTGAGATCGCCCAGGCTGAGCCGCACCCCGGCCTGCGCGGCCGCCGTCGGGGCGGCCGCCGCCAGGACGCGGGCCACCGACGCCCCCGCGGCGGACACGAGGTCGAAGGAGATCGCGCCGTTCTCGGCCTTCGTCTGCACCACGGCGAACACCCGCTGCCGCTCGACGGCGTCGACGGCGGCGGCGCGCGTTGCGAAGCGCCGCTGCACCAGCCGGGTGCTCAGCTCCGCGTCCATCCGTGCCACGAACCGCCGCGCCGACGGGGAGTCGTCCACGACCGCGACCGGGATGTGATGCGGCGTCGGATGCGCCATGGCGAAGCTGTAGGAGCCGGCGAAGAGGCCCGCGCCCACGGCGAGCAGCAGGACGATGACCACGGCCGGCCGGAAGCGTGAGCGCCCGGAGGGGTCGGTCATCGGCATACCCCCATCGCGCCCTCCGGACAGCAGGGGCCGCCCCGGCGGCGGCTGCAGGGGCCCGGGCCGTACGGCGGACCCGCCGCCCAACGTAATCCCGGTGGTCCACCCCCGCTACCGGACGGGAATGCGGCCCCGAGCACCGGCGCAGCCGCCTCCGGGGCGGCCCCGCTGCGCACCCGGCCCCGCGCCGTCGCTGGAGGCGTCGCGCGGCCGGCCCTGAGCACGACGGCGGCAGACGGTGCGCGCCGACATCATGGGCGCCGACGTCGTCCTGCTGCTCGGCGGCATCCATCAGACGGCGGCGCTGCTGCTGCCCGTGCAGCCGCAGGCGTGGCGCCGTTATCTCGCGCTGGCCTTCGACGGCCTGGTCGCCGCCGGCGCCGGGCCGCTGCCGGAACCGCCCCCCGCGCGCCTGGAGATCGTCGAACCCGCGACGCAGTCGTAGGACATACCTCGCCAGGCACCCCTCCCCGGTGCCCCTCCCCCGGCGTCAGTCACCCCTGCGGCCGCACTCCTCCGGCGCCAGTCGCCCCTCCGGACTTCGGAACACGCCGGGCAACCGATGTATACACACCAACGGGTGTTGACCGCACCCACCCCAAGGGAGAGCATTGCTCTCGTCGGTAAGTGATGCTCTCCACGGGGATGGCGATGATGACGACCTGGTTCAGTGCGGGCCCGCCGCTGCGGGAACTCCACGAGCTGTATGCCAAGAAGGGCCGGCTGGACGAGCGGGCGCCGATCAGGTCGACGAGCTCGATCTTGGTGGACGCACCGGTCGCCGTGGTGTGGCGGCTCGTCAGTGACCTGGGCTCCTGGCACACCTGGCGCTCCGACGCCCGGGTTGTCGACTTCGGGGCGCTGGAGCCCGACGCGCGCTTCCGATGGAAGCTGCGGGGGGTGGCGATCACGTCCACCTTCGCCATGGTTGCGCCCGAGCGGGAGCTGTCCTGGACCGGCGTGGCGATGGGCTGTATGAGAGCCGTCGAACGGATACGGATGACGCCCGTAGACGACGACCGGACGGCGGTCACCATGGAGGAGTCGCTCTCCGGACCGCTGCTGACGCTCTTCTACGACGAAGCGCGCCTCCGGAAGGGCCACGAGGCGATACTTCGCATGCTCAGGGCCGCTGCCGAGACCGGACGAGGCGGCGGCCGACCCGAACACCCGGAGGCGCCGGCCAGGACGGGGGAAGCCTGACCGGCGCCGGTCCTACGATGCGGGGCCGTGGTGGCGGTCACCCCCTGCAGGAGGCTCCGTGGGGCTGCAGCGGACGACGTCCCCACGGGCGGAACCACAGGGCCCGGGGACATCGGCCCACGCACGGCACCCGCGTCCATCCGGACCGTGCCGCGGCCCGCGTTGTTCCCGCGTCCCGGTGGTCCGTGCCCCGGGAAGGCATGCCGGTGGCCCGCTGCGGGGAAGCGCGTTGCATGACGAAGACCGGTCTCCCGGAGGGCATCCGGGCCTGCCTGTTCGATCTCGACGGAGTGCTGACCAAGACCGCGGTCGTCCACGCCGCCGCCTGGAAGGAGGTCTTCGACGACTTCCTTCGCCGTCGGGAGGCCGCCGGCTTCCGCCCCTTCGACGAGGTGGCCGACTACGACGAGTACGTCGACGGCCGCCCGCGCGCGGACGGCGTGCGGGCGTTCCTGGCGTCACGCGGCATCGAGCTGCCCGAGGGCGCCGCGGACGATCCGCCCGAGCGCGACACGGTGCACGGGGTGGGCAACCGCAAGAACGAGATCCTGCTGCAGAAGATCCGCGCCGAAGGCGTCGAGGCCTATCCGGGCTCCGTGCGCTATGTGGAGGCCGTACGGGCCGCCGGCCTGCGGACCGCCGTGGTCTCCTCGAGCGCCAACTGCCGCGACGTGCTGGTCTCGGCCGGCATCGAGGACCTCTTCGAGGTGCGCATCGACGGCGTCGTCGCAGCTGAGCGCAAGTTGCCGGGGAAGCCCAACCCGGACACCTTCCTGGAGGCAGCGCGCGAGTTCGGGCTCCAGGCGAAGGACGCGGTCGTCTTCGAGGACGCGCTGGCCGGTATGGATGCCGGCCGCTCCGGCCACTTCGGCTACGTCGTGGGGGTGGACCGGGTGGGCCAGGCGGACGCGCTGCGCGCGCACGGCGCCGACATCGTCGTACGGGACCTCGCCGAGCTGCTGGAGGCGGACGCGTGATCAGCCACTCCTCGTACATGGTCGAACCGTGGTGCGTGCGCGAGACCGAACTGGACCTCGAGGTGCTCGCCCAGAGCGAGTCGGTGTTTGCTCTGTCCAACGGCCACGTCGGCTGGCGCGGCAACCTCGACGAGGGCGAGCCGCACGGGCTGCCCGGCTCCTATCTGAACGGTGTCCACGAGCGCCACCCGCTGCCGTACGCGGAGGCGGGCTACGGCTATCCGGAGGCCGGCCAGACCGTCATCAACGTCACCAACGGCAAGATCATTCGTCTGCTCGTCAACGACGAGCCCTTCGACGTGCGCTACGGGCGACTCGTCTCGCACGAACGCGTCCTCGACCTGCGCAGCGGGCACCTGCGCCGGACCTGCGAATGGACCTCGCCGGCTGGCTGCACCGTCCGGGTGACCTCGACCCGGCTGGTCTCACTCACCCAGCGGTCCATCGCGGCGGTCGTCTACGAGGTCGAGGCCGTGGACGATGTGCGGCTGGTCGTCCAGTCCGAGCTGGTGGCCAACGAGCAGCTGCCGCAGACCTCGGGCGACCCCCGGGTCTCCGCCGTGCTGGAATCACCCATGATGCCGGAGGAGAACCAGGCGCGGGACAACCGGCTGCGCCTGGTGCACTCCACCGCGGTCACCGGGCTGCGGGTCGCGGCCGCGGCCGATCACACCGTGGACGGGCCGCCCTCGACGCGCTGTTTCAGCGAGAGCGCCGACGACACCAGCCGGCTCACCATCACCTGCTCCCTGGCCGCCGGGGAGAAACTCCGCCTGGAGAAGATGGTCTCCTACGGCTGGTCGCAGGTCCGCTCGCTTCCCGCCGTGCGCGATCAGGTGGAGGCGGCGCTCACCGGCGCCCGCAGCACCGGCTGGCAGGGGCTGTGCGACGAGCAGCGCGACTATCTCGACGCGTTCTGGGCGCGGGCGGACGTGGAGATCGACGGGGACGCCGAGATCCAGCAGGCGGTCCGCTTCGCCATGTTCCACGTGCTGCAGGCGGGCGCTCGCGCCGAGCAACGGGCGATCCCGTCGAAGGGCCTGACCGGCTCGGGATACGACGGGCACTCCTTCTGGGACACGGAGACCTTCGTCCTGCCGCTGCTCACCCTGACCTCGCCCGACTCCGTCGCGGAAGCCCTGCGCTGGCGCCAGGCCACCCTGCCCGCCGCCCGCGACCGTGCCCGCCAACTGGGCCTGAGGGGTGCAGCCTTCCCATGGCGCACCATCGACGGCTCGGAGGGCTCCGGCTACTGGCCGGCGGGAACGGCCGCGTTCCACATCAACGCGGACATCGCCGACGCCGTGGTCCTCTATGTCTCCCTCACCGGCGACGAGGACTTCGAGCGCGAGACGGGCGTGGAGATCCTCGTGGAGACGGCACGCATGTGGCACTCCCTCGGCCACCACGACCCGCACGGCAACTTCCACATCGACGGGGTCACCGGACCCGACGAGTACAGCGCCATCGCGGACGACAACGTCTACACCAATCTCATGGCCCGGGCGAACCTGCGGGCCGCCGCCGACATCGTCGAACGCCATCCCAAGGAGGGCGCGGCCCTCGGCGTCGACGACGAGGAGACGGCGGCGTGGCGGGACGCGGCCGCGGCCATGACCGTGCCGTACGACAGCGCGATCGGCGTCCACGAGCAGTCGGCGGGGTTCACCCGGCACCAGGCGTGGGACTTCGCCGCCACGCGGCCGGACCAGTATCCGCTGCTGCTGCACTTCCCCTACTTCGACCTGTACCGCAGGCAGGTCGTCAAGCAGGCGGATCTGGTGCTGGCGATGGTCAAGCAGCCGGAGGCCTTCACCGAGGAGCAGAAGGCCCGCAACTTCGCCTACTACGAGCCGCTGACGGTGCGTGACTCGTCCCTGTCGGCGGCGACGCAGGCGGTCATGGCCGCCGAGGTGGGCCATCTGCGCCTCGCCTACGACTATCTGGGCGAGGCGGCGCTGATGGACCTGCACGACCTGGAGAACAACACCCGCGACGGGCTGCACATCGCCTCCCTCGCGGGCACCTGGGCCGCCCTGGTCGGCGGCTTCGGGGGGATGCGGTACCGCAACGGCCGTGCCGCCTTCGCGCCGCGGCTGCCGGAGAAGCTGCGTCGGCTCGCGTTCACGGTGCAGGTGCGGGGTCGGCGGCTGAAGGTGGAGATCACGGGCGCCGCCGCGACGTACACCCTGCTGGACGGGGAGCCGCTGGAGCTGCAGCACTACAACGACCTGTTCACGCTCGCCACCGGTGACCCGCAGACACGCAAGGTGCCGGTCCTCCCGAGCCGTACGGCCCCGGAGCAGCCGCCGGGACGCAGTCCCCGGCACCGTTGACCCGGAGGGCCGGAGGGCCGGGGGGCCGGGGGGCCGGAAGGGCTGAGGAGCACCGTGCCGGCGCCGCGTCCCGGGGCCGGGCCCAGTGCCGCGTGCACGGCCGGGAAGTACGGCTGTGCCTTCCCGGCCGTTCACGCGGCGCCTCTGGGCGGGACGGCCCTGGACCGGCGATGCCGGTGATCTCCTCCCCGGCACTCCCCTCCTCCGGCGGTCAGTGCGGGGCGGTCAGCACGCTGTCCTCGGAGGTCGCCGCCCCCGTGACGAGCCGGCTGGGCCGGCCGCCGCCCCTCTTCTCCAGCGCCGCGGAGACGACCGCGAGCACGAGGGCCGAGGCGGTCAGGAGCGCGCCGACGAGATTCGGCGAGGTATAACCGAAGCCCGCGGCGATCACCACCCCGCCCAGCCAGGCGGAAAGGGCGTTGCCGAGGTTGAAGGCGCCGATGTTGACCGCCGAGGCCAGGGTGGGGGCGCCGGACGCCTGGTCCAGGACCCGCTTCTGCAGCGGCGGCACGGTCGCGAACCCCAGGGCGCCGATGAGGAAGATCGTCAAGCCGGCGGTGAATCCGTTGTGCGCGGTGAGCATGAACAGCGCCAGCACCGCTGCCAGGGCGCCCAGCGCCGTGTAGAGCATCGGCATCAGGGCGCGGTCGGCGTACCTGCCGCCGATCAGGTTGCCGACGACCATGCCGAGGCCGAAGAGCACGAGCAGCCAGGTGATCGAGGAGTCGGCGAAGCCGGTGACCTCGGTCATCATCGGAGCGATGTAGGTGATGGCCGCGAAGACGCCCCCGAAGCCGAGCACGGTCATCGCCATGGCCAGCAGCACCTGGACGTTGCGGAAGGCGCCCAGTTCGTGGCGCAGGCGCACGCCGTGCGGCTTGGGCATGTCGGGCACCAGCGTGAAGACGCCGGCGAGTCCGACGACGCCGAGGACGGCGACGACGGAGAAGGTCACGCGCCAGCCGGCGCTCTGCCCGATGAACGTGCCCAGCGGAACGCCGACCACGTTGGCCACGGTGAGGCCGGCGAACATCATCGAGATCGCGCGTGCCTTCTTCTCCGGGGCCACCAGGTCGGCGGCGACGACCGAGCCGATGCCGAAGAAGGCGCCGTGGGTGAAGGACGCGAGGATGCGCCCGGCCATCATCACCACGAAGGCGGGGGCGAGGGCGGAGACCAGGTTGCCGAGCACGAACAGGCCCATAAGCAGCATCAGCATGTTCTTGCGGGACACCTTGGTGCCGAGCAGCGTCATGATCGGTGCGCCGATCATGACGCCGAGTCCGTAGCCGGTCACGAGCAGGCCGGCGGCGGGGACCGAGACCCCGAAGTCGGCGGCGACCTCGGGCAGCAGACCCATGATCACGAACTCGGTGGTTCCGATCCCGAAAGCCCCGATGGCGAGGGCCAGGAGCGCGAGAGGCATAGCGGAGACCTTCCCTGTAGTGCAATGGCACCTAGCAGGCGCATACAATAATTGCAGGCGCGCTATAACGTCAAGCGCTAGACATCTACGCAGGGCGGCTTACCATGACCAGTAGGGGGAACATGCCTTCACCCGCACCCGCAGCCGCCGCACGAAGGGGACTCTCGATGACCGCCACCGATCCGGCACTGACCGCCCTCGCCCAGGGATGGCACGCCCTGTCACTGCTGCACGGACGGATCGAGGGGCGGATCGAGAAACAACTGCAGACCCACCACGATCTGAGCGTGCGGGAGTACTCCCTGCTCGACGTCCTCAGCCGCCAGCACGACGGCGAGGGAGGCCATCTGCAGATGCGCCAGGTCGCCGACGCCGTGGTGCTCAGCCAGTCGGCGACGACCCGCCTGGTCACCCGGCTGGAGGATCGCGGCCTGCTGGCCCGCTACCTGTGCCCCACCGACCGGCGCGGCATCTACACGGATGTGACCGAGACCGGCCTGAAACTGCTCGAGGAAGCACGCCCCACCAACAACGCGGCGCTGCGCGCGGCCATGGACGAGGCGGCGCTCGTCCCGGAGCTGGCACCCCTGGTCAAGGCGGTGGAGGGCCTGCAGGGCGCGAAGGTGCCGACCGCCTGAGCCCATCCGGGCATTCATCGACGCACGAGCTTAGTCCGCGCTTGCAATTAACTGCGTTTACAACTAATGTGGTCGTGGAGCCCGGGGCGGCGCGTCACCGCCCCTCCCTGGGACGTTCACCCGTCCGCACGCGCACCGGCGCCGCCGCCGGCCGCGACGCGAAAGGATCGCCTCATGGCCACTCCCGTCCCGCACATCACCCTGAACAACGGCGTCACCATGCCGCAGCTCGGCTTCGGCGTCTTCCAGGTGCCTGACGCCGACACCTCGGCCACCGTCGCCTCGGCCCTTGAGAGCGGCTACCGCAGCATCGACACGGCGGCGATCTACGGCAACGAGGCCGGTGTCGGCCAGGCCCTCGCCGCCTCAGGCATCGCCCGCGACGAACTCTTCGTCACCACCAAGCTGTGGAACGCCGACCAGGGCCACGACAGCACCCTCGCCGCCTTCGACGCCTCGCTCGCCAAGCTCGGCCTGGACCACGTGGACCTCTATCTGATCCACTGGCCGGCCCCTGCCCGCGACGCGTACCTGGACACCTGGCGGGCCTTCGAGAAGATCTATGCGGAGGGCCGGGCCCGGGCCATCGGGGTCTCGAACTTCCAGCCCGCGCACCTGCAGCGCCTGATCGACAACAGCGATGTCGTCCCCGCCGTCAACCAGGTGGAGCTGCACCCTCAGCTCCAGCAGGCAGAGCTGCGCTCCTTCCACGCCCGGCACGGCATCGCCACGGAGGCGTGGAGCCCGCTCGCGCAGGGCGCCCTCCTGCAGGACCCGGTCGTCACCGGCATCGCCGGCCGCCTGGGCAGGACCCCCGCCCAGGTGATCCTGCGCTGGCACCTGCAGCTCGGCAACGTGGTCATCCCCAAGTCGGTGACTCCCGAACGGATCCGCCAGAACATCGACGTCTTCGACTTCGTGCTCTCCGACGACGACATCGCGGCGATCACCGCCCTCGACAGCAGCACCCGCATCGGTCCGGACCCCGACGCCTTCAACTGACCATCCGGGCCGAAGCCGTCCGCCGGAACGCGGCGCCGACCCCACGACCCGACGGACGGCCCTGGCCGCACAGGCTCAGGAAGCGGCGGCGCGCTCCTCGATGCGGCGCAGAGCCTGCTTCAGGTAGCCGGCGAAGCGCGGGTAGTTCTCGCTCATCGGGAAGTGCCCGATCTCCTTCATCTCGATGAACTCGGCGCCGCGGATCTGCTCCGCGGTACGGGCCCCGTCCGCGGGCGTGGTCAGGTAGTCGTACTCGCCGGTGAGCATGACGACCGGACAGCGTTCCCCGTCGATCTCCCCCAGCCTGCCGCGCAGGTCGTGGTCGACGGAGTAGAAGTACAGGTCGCCCTTGAACGCCTCGGAGCCCTGGCTGTAGTAGAACCAGGTCGCCCAGCGGTCGGCGTCGGGCGACTGAGGCGCCATCAGGTCCCATACCCCGCTGGCGCAGACCTGTGCCGCGTTGACGTGCGGATGCTGCCACCAGTCGAGGTAAAAGCCCGGCGAGTAGTCGGCGCCCTCCACGGGGATCACCGCTTTGAAGCGGTCCGGGTGCCGCAGCGCGAGCTGCAGCGCCACGTTCCCGCCGAAGGAGGAACCCATGAAGATCGGGTCCTCCAGGCCGAGCGCGTCACAGAACGCGGTGATGAAGGCGACGTAGTGGTCGGCGGTGAGCTTGTACTCCTCCTTCCACCACTCCTTGTTCAGCGGCGGGTCCGACTTCCCGTGGCGGGCGAGGTCGTAGGCGATGACTCGGTGGTTGCCGGTGATCTCCTCGTCCTCCAGGAGGCCGCGCCATTGGTGGTTGTGGCAGCCCGCCGTGTGCTGGCACACCAGCGGCTGCCCCTGGCCGTTCTCCAGGTAGAAGACCCTGTACTGGACGTCCTCCACGTCGATCGTGACGTAGTGGCCGGTCACAGGGGAGATGCGGGAGGCGGTGCTCATGAAGGGGTCCTTTCGGCGGTGCGGAACCGGAGCGGTGGTTCAGCCCAGCGGGCCGGTGAGGCGGAGCAGTTCCAGCTGACGGGTGAGGCAGCGCAGGTTCTGCATGAGCACCAGCAGGTCGCCCTCAAGCCGCATGTCCCGCTGGAAGCTCGCCGCCCAGATGCCGTGGTACATCGGCTTCGGCGTCGGCACGCAGAACTCCCGCCAGGTCTCGGCACTGGCCCTGATGGCGAAGTCGTAGGCCGTGAGCGGCTCGGGGTCGACGACGAGGTCCTCCACCCGGCCGCGGTGCATGCGCACCAGGAAGGTGTGCCTCTCCATGTCCAGCAGATAGGTGCAGCTGAAGTACGCCCCGTGTGCCGTGAGCTCCGTGTCGCCGTCACTGAGGCGGCGGAACTCCGCCACGGGCCCCTGTTCCGTTGCCGTCGTCATGTCCACTCCTCGCTGACGCCGATCTTCCGGTCAGTCACAGCTAATACACCGTCAGGTTGCAGGGGACGCGGGCACGCCGGTACGTCCCCCGCACGGCGCGCTCCCCGAGTGCCGGGGCCCGGCCCGGGAAGGGGGGAAGGGGCCGGTCGCGCCGCGTCCGACGCCATCCGAGACCGTGACGGACCGAAGCAGCGGTACATGCGCATCGACCTCACCGGCCCTCCCGGGACGGCAGCCGGCGGGCCCTGAGCGGCTGCACCGCTCTGCCCTACGACATGGCCCCGCGGCTGCGCGGCCGGCTGAACGCCGGAGATGAACGTGCTCATCGCCGCGAACGACTACAGCCGGCAGAGCGAGCAGCCGCTGATGAAGAGCGTGAGGGTCACCATCGGACCCACTCCCTGAAGCGGATCCATCCCGGCACCGCGGCGCGGCGAAGCCGCCCCGCCACTGGCGGGGCGGCTCCCGGACGGGTGGTTCAGCCCACGACGGTGGCGTGGAGCGCCTCGAGGCCGTCGCGGTAGATGCCGGTGAACAACTCCACGACCTGCGCCTCGCTCGCCCCCTCCGAGACGAACCGGCCACTCCACACGACCTCGGCGGCTTCCGGCTGTCCGGGCACGGCGTGGACCCGCAGGTCGGAGAGATATCCGGTCACGGGGAAAGGCGATTCCACGATCGCGTAGGCATAGTGGCGCTCGGCTTCGCTGAAGGCCACCATGCGCTCGACGATCACCTCACCCTCGGGATTGCGGAGCCTGCGCGCCCGCCCGCCCTCCAGCGGGGTGCTCTCGGCGATGAACGGGAGCCAGTCGGGCAGGGCGTGAAAGCCGCCGATCAGGTTCCAGACGCGTTCGGGCGACGCGGGTACGACACGGCTGACCGAGGTGGATGCCATGGCCTTCCTCCTTGATTGTGGGGGTGCTTGACGTGCGGGCGTGTTTGATGTGCGCACGTCGGGGAGACGGCGGCAGGACCGGTTCAGGCGCCGGCAGGGAGCGGCGCTGCGGGGCTGACGAGGCCGGATGCGCGCAGATCCGCCCAGAAGTCGGCCGGGATCTCCTGGTGGAGCGCGGCGACGTCCTCCGCGATGCGACTCGGCTTGGTCGCGCCGGGGACGGCGGCGACGGCCACCGGATGCGCGAGGGAGAACTGCAGGGCCGCTGCCTTGACGCTCACCGCGTGGCGGGCCGCGACCTCCTTGATGCGCCGTACGCGCTCCACGACCTCCGGGGGCGCGTCCTGGTACTCGAAGTGGGTGCCGCCGGCGAGAACCCCCGAGCTGTAGGGGCCGCCGACGACCATGCCGACTCCCTGCTCCTGCGCCTTGGGCAGCAGCCGCTCCAGCGGGCGCTCGTGGTCGAGCAGGGTGTAGCGGCCAGCGAGCAGAAAGCCGTCTGGCTGCGGCTCGTCCAGGTCCAGCGTCAGCTCGATGGGCTCGACCCGGTTCACACCGAGGCCCCATGCCTTGATGACGCCCTCGTCGCGCAGCCGCGACAGCACGCGGAAGGCGCCGGTCCGGGCCTCCTCGAACGTGCCGAGCCAGAGGTCGCCGTGGAAGTCCTGGGCGATGTCGTGCACCCAGACGATGTCCAGGCGATCGACGCCGAGGCGCTGCAGACTGCCCTCGATCGACCGTTCGGTGGCGTCGGCGGTCCACTCGTGCAGCATCGCGTTCGGCCGGCCGTGCTGGAACAGTCCGCCTTTCTCGCCGAGGGCGCGGGCGCCCGGTTCGGGCTCGTCGAGGATGACACGGCCGACCTTGGTGGCCAGCACGAACGCGTCGCGGGGCTGCTGCGAGAGCAGCTCGCCGAGGCGCAGCTCCGCGAGGCCCGCGCCGTAGAAGGGGGCGGTGTCGTAGAAGCGGATGCCCTGCTCCCAGGCGGCTGCCAGGGTCGCGCGCGCCTCCTCTTCGGGGATCGCGCGGAACATGTTGCCGAGGGGGGCGGTACCGAAGCCGAGGCGACCGGGGATGAGTTCCTTGAGCGACATGATGGTGCCTTTCGTACGACCGAGCGGGGAGCGGGGTGCTCTGCCGTGGGGGCCGGGTGGTGAGGGGATCGTCTCCGGGGACGGGGCCGACGACTGCGGAGCGAGACCAAGTCCGCCGGAGTGGCGGCACAGGGCGTATCCCGCGTTCGGCGCCTCACCCAAACTACTTGCAAACGCACACTAATGCAAACGCTTGATATTTGCGTCATCTGGATGTGGGCGCAGGGTGGCGTACGAAGCATCTGAGCGCGCAATTATTGATTGAGCCTGTTGGGCGCAGGCGCATGGCGCGCGCGAGGGATGCGCGGCCGCCCCGACCGCCTGGACCGCTTGACCGCCTGCAAGAGGAGACAGTTTCGTGAGCACCACCCTGTTCGAACCTTTCACGCTCCGCTCGCTGACCGTTCCGAACCGGATCTGGATGGCCGCCATGTGCCAGTACAGCGCCGCGCCGGACGGGGAGCTCGCGGGCGTCCCGAACGACTGGCACTTCACGCACCTCGCCGCTCGTGCCGCCGGCGGCACCGGGCTGATCATCACCGAGGCTACCGCGGTCGGCCTGGACGGCCGGATCAGCCCGTACGACCTCGGCATCTGGAACGACACCCAGGTCGAGGCCTTCCGGCGGATCACCTCGTTCCTGAAGTCCCAGGGCACGGTGCCCGGCATCCAGCTCGCCCACGCCGGCCGCAAGGCGTCGACCGAGCGGACCTGGATGGGCGGTGCCCCCTTGCCCCCAGGGAAGCCGTACGGCTGGACGCCCGTCGCGCCCAGTGCCATCCCGTTCCACACCGGATCCACCACGCCGGAGGAGCTCAGCACCGAGCAGATCGACCGGGTCGTGACCGAATTCGCCGACGCCGCGCGGCGCGCACTGGACGCCGGCTTCCAGGTCGCCGAGATCCACGGCGCCCACGGATACCTCATCAACCAGTTCCTTTCCCCGCACAGCAACCACCGCACCGACGGCTACGGCGGGGACTTCGAGGGCCGCACCCGCTTCGCGCTGGAGGTCGTCGAGGCCGTCCGCGCCGTGTGGCCGCAGGAGCTGCCGGTCTTCTTCCGCATCTCCGCGACCGACTGGCTGAGCGAGAACGCCGACGACCACCGCGAGGGGTGGACCGCCGACGACACCGTCCGGTTCGCCAAGGAACTGCAGGCCCGGGGCGTCGACCTGATGGACGTCTCCACGGGCGGCAACGCGCCGAACGCCAAGATCTCCCCGGCTCCGGGCTACCAGGTGCCGTTCGCCGAGCGCGTCCGCAACGAGACGGGCATGCCCGTCGGCGCCGTCGGCCTCATCACCGAGCCGGAGCAGGCGCAGGCCATCGTCGCCTCCGGCCAGGCGGACGCCGTCCTCCTCGGCCGCGAGCTGCTGCGGGACCCGTACTGGGCGCGCCGCGCGGCCTCCGCACTGGGCGGCGAGGTCAACACCCCGATCCAGTACCACCGCGCCTGACCGGAGAGGAGCCCCGTCCCCGTCGTGCCGCAAAGGCACGGCGGGACGGGGCGCCCCTGGGGATGGGCCTGTGCCTGGACCGGGGCACGGACATCACCTTGCGCGGCACCATCCGGCGCGGGGAGCATCGCCTCCGTCATCCACCGACGCCGTGAGAGGTTCCCCCGGCATGAGCTACACACTGCGTGAGTACACCCCAGCCGACGAGTCCTCCTGGCTGCGCTGCAGGGTGCTCGCATTCCTGCGCACCGCCTACTACGACGACGTCGACCGCGCCAAGCCGTCGATCCCCGCCCCGGGCCTGCAACTCGTCGCCGTCGACACGGCCGGGACGGTCGTCGGCATCATGGACACCGCCGTCGACGCCTCGCTGGCGACCATCGACACCGTCGCCGTCCATCCCGACCACCAGGGCCGGGGCCTCGCAGCCGCCCTGCTGCGCCGCACCCGCGCCGTGGTCCGCGAGCGCGGCGCGTCCACCCTGGACGCCTGGACCCGCGACGATCCCGACACCCTGTCCTGGTACCACGCCATGGGCTTCACGGAGAGCGACCACTACCTGCACGTGTACGCCCACGAGTACACCGCCCCCGGCGAACCGGACCGCGCGGTCCTCACCCCCCGCCCGGGGCTGCGGCTCATGGCGGCCTTCCTCCACGCGAAGCTGGAGGACGAGGAGCGCATGCGGGCGGAGTTCAGCCGGGTGCATGTGTGCCGGCGCTTCTCGATGACGGCCTGACACTCCGGCAGAGGCGTTGCTCCGGAGCAGGCGAACCGACCTGCCTGACGACGGCCGCACGGCGGTAGTGTCGGACCCGTGATCGTATGGCTCAACGGCACCCATGGCGCGGGCAAGACGACGACCAGTGCGCTCGTCCAGCAACTGATCCCGGATTCGCGGGTGTTCGACGCCGAGAAGGTCGGCGAGACACTCATGGACATCTCCCCGGGGCTGCCCGAGACGGACAACTTCCAGCACTGGCCGCCGTGGCGGCCGCTGGTGGTCGAGACGGCCCGCCGCGTACTCGAGTACACCGGCGGCACTCTGGTGATCCCCATGACGGTCCTGGTCGAGCCGTACTGGCGAGAGATCAGCGCGGGCTCGCCCAGCACTCCATCCCGGTGCGGCACTTCGTCCTCCATGCCGACGCCGACACCCTCCGCGCGCGCATCGCGGGCGACACCGCGGTCGGCCCCGACTCCCCGTTCCGTCTCCGATACCTCGAGCCCTACGCCGAGGCGGCCCGCACCTGGCTGCACGCCGAGGCCGAGGTCGTCGACACCACGCACCTCACGCCCGCGCAGGCGGCCCTGCGTGTGGCGGAGGCCATGGGGCGGTGACACCAGGCCGTTGTGCGTGCCCAGCCTGCCCGAGCCGGCCGCGGTCCAGATCGTCGGCGAGGTCCCCGATGGGCCGCCGGGGCCCGAACCGCCACGGCCTTGAACGCAGTCCCCTGCTCCACGCCGTTCTACCCGACAGCGACGGCGTGCTGCGCGCACGATGGTGACCCGATTCATGAGCCGACGCTCAGAAGTTGTCCGGGCACCGGGCTGAGCCGGCGAATGGTGGCGGAGCTCGCGGCCTTGGACCCGCAGCGACGTCCTCATCGAGAAGATCGATTCCGGCACCGGCATGTCCTCCGGCCAGGCGGAGCGACCGCCCCCTGTCCGGTCAGCGCACCGGCCCGATGGCAGTGACATTCCCTACCCTGCGCTCAGGCCCGGGACGGCTCTGAAACCTCGTCCCGACCGGCGCTCTCTCGTCAAGTTCAACGGCTTTGCGACGATGGTTGGTTCCGAATAGGGACGTGACGTTTCGCTCAGCCCGTTGACCTGTAGCAGCACACCGAGACGGCGCCATACTCCAGGACCTGACGAACCGACCGGCGAAGGAGCACGGTGAGCGCAGCAGCTGCAGCAGGTACCTGGAAGCTCGGGGACCTGGAGGTGAATCGCATCGGCTACGGCGCACTGCGGCTGACGGGCAACGGCATGATGGGGAACTCCGGCGGCACGCCGATCGATCGCCATGCCGCCGTCGAGTTGCTGCACAGCGCGTTCGAGCAGGGCGTCAACCACATCGACACGGCCGCCTTCTACTTCTCACCACTGCGGTCCGCGAACGAGCTCATCAACCGCGCCCTCTCGACCTGGCACGGTGACGTGGTCGTGGTGACCAAGGTCGGCCCGGCACGCGATCCCTCCGGCGAGTGGATCTACGCCGTCCGCCCCGAACAGCTGCGTGGCCAGGTCGAGGAGAACCTGCGCCAGCTCGGCCGGGACTGCCTGGACGTGGTGAACCTGCGCGCCGGCGGCCCGGCCTCGATCGCCGAGCACTTCGGCGCCCTCGCCGAACTGCGCGATGCCGGCCTGATCCGGCACCTCGGGCTCTCCGCTGTCCGGCCCGAGCAGGTGACCGAGGCCCAAACGATCGCACCCGTGGTCTGCGTGCAGAACTCCTACGGCCTGGACTGGCGCCGCGCCGACGAGAGCGGGCTGGTGGACCTGTGCGGGGAACAGGGCATCGCCTTCGTCCCGTTCTTCGCGGTCTCCGGCCTGCGTCGCGAGGCAGCCGCAGGCCAGGAGCAGGATGCGCGCGTCCACTCCGTCGCCCGCGCCCACAACGCGACGCCGGCCCAGATACGGCTCGCCTGGACCCTCCACCGCGGTCCGCACGTGCTGGCCATTCCCGGCACCACGAATCCGGCGCACCTGGCGGAGAACATCACCTCCGGAAGCCTGCGCCTGACCGAGGAGGAGCTGGCCCTCCTCGACAAGCCGGACGAGAGCACCGCCTGACTCTGTGCCCGCGTTGCTCGGCGAACTTCCCCAGTCCGTTCGAGAACCGGACCGAAGGGGGCGAGGAGTGTCCCCGGCCGGTGTCAGGAACGTGTCCCGGGCATGGAAGCAAGCCTGGTCGGCGCCGATTGCGACTGGTTCCGACTCTCGTGACCAGGTTCCGACCAAACGTGTCACGGCTCAGGGTCCCGAGAGCGTTCAGTGACAGCGGCTGGTGACAAGCCTGCCCATGTGACAACCACCGTGCTCCGGGCCGCCCCTTGTGACTGAGCGCTTCAGCTGGCGAGTTGAGCGCTGTGGTCGGTGAGCAAGTCGATCGGTGACAACCAGCCTGCCTATGTGACAACCATCGTGCTTCGGCTCAGTGAGTGTGCCGAGGCTCGATAGTTGTCACCGGCGGAGCCGAGTGGCCTGGCAGAAGGGCCCGGCCGAAGCAGCCTGGTCGTCACCTGGAAGGCAGGCTACTTGTCACAGACGCTCGGTGCCTTTCGGTCCCTCACCTCGTTGGTCGGCCGTCGGCGGCTCGGGCTCGACGGCCGTATCGACATAGCGTGACGGCTCCGGTCGCGAGGCCGCGCTTGCGCCATCTCCCCGGGGCGGCGCGAACCGGAAACGCGTCACCAGGGCACCTCTCCCTCGTCGTCGAAGAAGCGGCCCGTCGGCCGTCGACCGATACGGTGGCCAGCCGGATCGCAGCGACTGCGCCCTGCTGGGGGGTCCGCACTCCCCGGAAGCCATTGAGGTCGGTCGCCGTGAAGCCGGGACAGACGGCGTTGATCAGGATGTGCGTGTCGGCCAGTTCCTTGGCGTACTGCACGGTGACGGCGTTGAGGAACGTCTTCGACGGAGCGTAAGCGATGGCGATGGGGCCGGTCTCGGCGCCGGGCGTGGTCTGGAGTGTGAGGGAGCCGACGCTGCTGGAGACGTTCACGATCCGCGGTGACGGCGAGCGGCGCAGCAGCGGCAGCAGGGCGTTGGTGACGCGGATGACGCCGATCACGTTGGTCTCCACGGCCGCCCGTACCCGGTTCACGTCGACCGTGGTGGGCTCCTGCGGCCCGCCCCCGGTGATCCCCGCGTTGTTGACGAGCGCGTCGAGCCGCCCGGCCCGCTCCTCCATCAGCCGAGCCGCCGCTGTCACGCTCGCGTCGTCGGTCACATCCAGCGGCACGCCGAACGCATCGGCTCCGGCCGCGCGCAGCTTATCCACAGCGGCCTGGCGCCGTTCCTCGTTCCGCGCGCCGATTCCGACGGACCAGCCGAGGGCGCCGAGCCCGGCGGCGATCTCGTACCCAATGCCCTTGTTGGCCCCGGTCACCAGCGCGACCTTGTGGTGGTTCACAGTGTTCGTGTTCGTCTCACTCATGACATCGATGCTTCTCCCTCGCTGGGCAGGGCGTCCAAGACCGACTGGGTGGACGGCGATACCGCCCGGGTATCGCTGCTGATCGGTCCGGTTAAGCTGGTGGGGTGGAGACACGTGAGCTGCGGGACTTCGTCGCGGTTGCCGAAGAGCTGCACTTCGGCCGGGCCGCGCGGCGGCTCGGGATTGCCCAACCCCCGCTGTCGCGGGCGATCGGCGGGCTCGAACGCCGCCTGGGCACCCTCCTGCTGGAGCGCGGCAGTCGGGGTGTCTCCCTGACTGGGGCAGGGGCGGTGCTGCTGCGGGAGGCGCGGGCTGCGCTGGACGCCGTCGAGGCCGCCGAACGGCGCACCCGCCGGGCCGCCCTCGCCGCGACCGGGCGCCCCACCGTGGTCCTGGCCGCGAAGGCGGGCGCCTCCGGTGAACTGCTGGCGAAACTCCTCGACGCCTACGCCGCCGAGCCCGGCGCCGTCGCCGTGGACGTCGTGCTTTGCGGACCGGGCGAGCAGGCACGGTTGCTGCACGATGGCCGGGCCGACGCAGCCCTGCTGCATCGGCCATTCGACGACACGGCCGGCTTCGACACCGAGGACCTGCACTGCGAGGGTCAGGTCGCGATCGTCCCGGCGGGCCACCCTCTCAGCACCCGCCCCCACGTGCGGCTCGCCGAGGTCACCGACCTTCCCGACCTGCCCCTGCCCCGCTGGCCGCGCCCTGACGGCACCTTCCCGGACGGCCTCGGACCGCAGGTGCGCGACCATACGCAACTCACCCAGCTCATCGCCCTCGGCCGCGCCTGCGCGGTCGTCCCGGAGTCGGGCCTCACCGGCCTGCGCGAGGGCCTCACCGCCGTACCGGTCGTCGACGCCCCCCACGTCACCACGGTCATCGCGTGGCCCCCGCACAGCCGCTCAACGGCGGTCGCAGGTCTGGTCCGCGCCGCCACTGCCCTGTGACCGACGGCGGTGGACGCCAGGACGTCGTGCTGGATTTCGGGGACAGCGTCCGGTCTCCCATCAGCTCCCGGCACATCATGCGGTACGAGGTGACTGGCCTGCACTGGCGTTGCCAGAACCGCGCCCCTGGCACAGCCAGGCTCCGACGCGAAGTGACAACAAGCTTGCCTTGGTGACACCTATCACGCCTCGGCTCAACAGCCCCCAGCGCGAGGAGCGCTGGGGGGTGGTTCAGAACTCGAACTCCACGTAGTCGATGTCGGTGAAGTCGACCTGGAGGCCCTGGGCGCGGCGGCCCCGGTCCCTGAAATAGATCTCCTGCAGTCCCTCCGCCGCGATGGCGCGCAGCTGCGCCTCCCCCGCGCCCGCGGACTGGGCGGTGAAGAGGCGGGCCGCGTAGTCGGGGGGCAGGGCCTGGGTCACGAGGCGGATGCGGGCGTCGTCCGTGGAGCCCGGGGCGGCCGTGAACCCGAAGCGGGCCCGGGTCTCGATGACGATGCCGCCGGTCGTGGCCGCGCGCCGCCGGGCGCGCTCGCGGACGCGGGGCTGCCACCGCCTGCGGACCTCGTCCTCGAGGCGGGCGGCGAGGTCCCCCCGCGGGCGTCTGATCTGGCCCGTCAGGTAGCGCTCGACGGTGCGCTGTGAGACGCCCAGCAGCGCGGCGACCGCCCTGGTGCCCTTCTCCTGCTTGACCAGGAAGCGCATCTGGGCCTGTGCCGACTTGGGCACGGGCCGCGTGAAGGTCTTCGCCGCGGCCTTGTCGAGGCTGTCGCCGAGCGTGCCCACGGGGCTCTCCTATTCTCCGTCGAGTGCGGCGTCGCCGCCCTTGATGTGGCGGGCGGGGTTGTGGCCGTCCTCCAGCAGCTCGACGGCCCACAGGAGGGGCTGGGTGCCCTCGTGCTTGACCATCCCGGGCGAGACGCCGAGCCGGAAACCGCCCGGCAGCGGCTTGCCGTCCGGCGTACGCGGCAGGAAGTCCAGCGGGCTCGGGCCGTCGGAGAGGTACACCGCGCAGTCGGAGAGCACCGCGACCGGGAAGAGGCCCGCGGCGGCGAAGCGGACCATCTTGCGGTGCATGTTGACGCGTGCCGTGGCGATGACCGCGGCGCGGATGTCAGGGCGCCACGTGGGGCGGTCGAGGGCGGGCCAGCGCTCCCCCGGGCGGTAACCGGCGCCCTGGGGGCGCTCACGGAGCTTGCCGATGCCGCCCTTGACCGTGGCTTTGACGGCCGAGAGGAGTGCGGCGCGTGCCGGGTCGGCGGCCTTGTGGTGTTCCATCGCGGTCAGGAACTCGGCCTCGGACATACCCGGGACGACGCCGAGTTCGGCCATGGTCGTCATATAGGCGTCGCGCAGGCGGCCGTACCAGGCGTCGAGGTACGCGCCGTGTTCGGGTCGGACGTACGCCTCGACCGGGCGCACCTCATGGCCGAGTTCGACGGCATAGGCCACGGTGGGGGTGGCGTACCAGGCGGGGCCCTCGGGGCGGGCGCCGTCAGGGGTGAAGGGGTTCGGCAGGCGCGGGTCGACGTCGACGTGGGAGAGGTCGACGAGCCAGGAGCCGGGCAGCGCCTTGTCGAACTGCGGGGCTCGGACGTGGACGGCTGCGCCCAGTCCGACGTTCAGCCGGTTGGCGGCGGCGGCGAAGGCCATGTTGACGTCGATTCCGACCGCGAATCTCCGGCCGCACTCGTCGTCGGCGAGCAGTTGCGGGTCCCGGATCCAGTCGAAGGCCTCCTCGTCGAGGACCTCGCCCGGGGTGCGGCGGTGTCCCCGCGCGAACCGCGAGGCCACAGCGGGGTGTTCGTCCGGGGCCTCGGGGGGCGCCGGGTCCACGGGTTCCGTGAGGGCTCCTGGGTTCGGTGCGGATACCCAGGCGCCGGTCGCCTGGTCCCTGACGGCACGGGTCGGCGGGCGCAGGGCCGTCATGAGCTCCAGCCCGGTCACGGCGGTGGACCCTCGCGGGGTCAGGACGCGTCGCGCGTACTCCGTGAGGAGCTCGGCGAGTTCGGGGGGCGGAAGACGTTCGGCGTCGCCCCAGGAACGGCTGTCGAGGGCGCCCCAGGGCAGGACGGCGAGTTGCACGCACTGGCGCCTGCCGTCCTGCGCCGGCCGGTAGACACGGGCCCAGGGGCCGAAGCCGCGGCGGGTGAGCTGCCACTTGGCGCGGGTGATCTGCCGGACGACCGTGTGGTCCGCGGGCAGGCGCAATGCCCGCCGGTCCTCCAGACGGGTGGGCAGGCCGAGGCGCTCGGCGGCCGGGGCCGTCAGGACGATGAGGGGATCGGAGTCCTTGCCGTTGCGGTGCAGCCGCGGCGCCCCCAGTCGCGCCTCGGAGAGCGCCCAGGTGACGAGCGAGGGGACATCGGTCGCGGGGCACGACAGCACGAGGCCGTCGGCGCAGTAGGCGGTGCCGTCACCGTCCAGCACAGCGAGCGGGCCGTGGGCGAAACGCGGGTCGGACGCGGTGGGTTCGGGCTCCGGTCCGCGCCGCGCGGGAGCGGTCGTCGGGCGCACCCGGGCGGTGGGGGCGGGCGCGGGCGGCGCGGCGGCGGGGGGCGTGGACGCTGGGGCGGCGGGCGCCGGCCCAAGTTCCGGGGTACGAGTGGGTTCCACGGACCCGAGCTGGGCGGCGATCCCGTCCAGGAGTCTGGCGTACGCGGATCGGGTGGCTCCCTGCGGCTCGCTGCGCCCGGCCTCCCACCCCGCCACCGTCGTCCGCGTCACGTCGAGCGCCGCGGCCACCTCCGCCTGCGTGAGGCCGTACTCCGTGCGCAGCCTGGCGCGTTCGGCGGGCTCGGGCAGGCGGGTCCGCCGCGGCCCCGACTCGAGGAGGGCGTCGACGGGATCGGACGTGCTGGCCATGCGGCGGCGGGCTCCTTCACTGCTTCAGTCCTGGCCTGATCCGACGGAGGCGGCGGGGTTCCGCGTCGAGGAATTCGCGCAGGTGCTGCCTCGTGAGGATACGGGCCAGGGCGTGTCCCGGGGGCGGCGGCAGCCCGCGTTCCGGTGCCCGGGGCAAGCGCCGTGCGGGTGCCGGGGCGAAGACGTACGTGTCGCCGTTGCGGCCATCGGGGCGGCTGCCGCGGCCTCGAATTCACCGACGCGGACCCGGCCGTCGACGAACACCGGCAGGAAGTCCCCGTGCCGCGCGACCGCCCGAGACGAGAAGCGCCGGGCACGGGGCGCGCTCTCCTCGACCGCGCGCCGCCGCGCTGTGCCTGTCGCGCGTCCATCACCGGCATCCCCGGCCCTCCCTCCACTGCCGCCACCGGCCCCGGGCCCGTTCCCCGTCAGTTCCACCGCACTTTATCGTCCGCGTCAGACGGCTGCCGCGCAGCGACGCCTCGTAGAAGGGGCCCGCACTAACGTGTCGTCCATGGAGGACCTGCTGGGCTGTCTGATCCTCGCGGCCGTGCTGGCCTCGGCCATGAGCGCGTCGGGCCGGCTGGCCCGTGTCCTGCGGCTCCGCGGTGCCGCCGGGCACGCGGTCGCCGCCGCCCTTGCGTTTTGCGAGGAGGCGTTCCGTGTCACCTCCCACGAGGCTCATCAGGAGATGCGCGCCCAGGCCGAACGCGGGCTGCCCTTCGAGGCTCCGGACGAGCCGTCGCGGCCCGGGCGGCTCACCCGGCCGCACGCCCGGCACGGGGGCCGCGCACGTGGATCTCCCGGCTGCGGCGGCGCCGCTGACCGGTCACCCCGGGCGATTCCGGGAAGCTCGCGGCGTGGCGGCGCAGGACGGGTCCATCGTCTCGCACACCCGCGCACGTTCCGCCCGGCCGCTCCTCTCCGCTCCTATCCGCTCCGATCCGGTCAGGGACGGTAGACGGCGCCCGGCTGCGGGGTGCCCGGCGCGAGGAGCTGGGGAACGGTCACGAAGGTGAAGCCGCGCTTCTTGAGCGCGTCGATGATGTCGGGCACGGCCTTGAGTGTGCCGCGGTAGCCCTTGGAGGTCGGGCCGGGGACGACGTCATGGAGCAGGATGATGCCGTCACGGTCGGCCTGGTCCAGGACGCGCTTGGTGATCAGGGCGGAGTCGCTGGTCTCGTAGTCCTTGGCGGTGACGCTCCACAGCACCTCGGACAGGCCCATCTCGCGCGCGATCTCCTGGACGGTGTCGTTGGTGCGTCCCTGCGGCGGGCGCACGAGGGTGGGACGACGACCGGTGATCCGCTCTATGGCGTCGTCGGGACGGCGCAGCTCCTCGCGGATCTCCTTGGGATCGATCTCCGGGAGGATCTTGTGCGACCAGGTGTGGCTGGCCACTTCGTGCCCCTCGGCGGCCATGCGCTTGACCATGTCCGGGTAGCGCTCGACGTGCTTCTTCCCGAGCAGGAAGAAAGTGGCGTGCACCTGCTTGTCCTTCAGGACGTCGAGCAGCTTCGCCGTGTTCTTGCTGGGCCCCGCGTCGAAGGTGAGCGCGATGCACTTGGCCTTGCGGCAGTCGACGCTGCCGAACGCGCCCTTACCGGTCGTGCCGGCCTCCTGCCGTACGGTGCTGGGCGAGGTGGTGTGCACGCGGGTGCAGCCGGTGAGTGCCAGCGCGAGCGCAAGCAGCGCCGCGGGCGCCGCTGCCCATCCGGCTCTGCGGACGGTCCCTGCGGGGGCGGAGGCCGAATGAGTGGGCAGGGAACGTCGAAATCGCATGAACGAGAAGATACACGGGGGTATACGCACCGTTCATACCGGGGCCTTGTCCGCGCATACCCGCTCAATTCTGACGTGTATGCCTCAAACATATAGTGGCGCCCATGTCCATCGGTCACACCCTCCTCGGCCTCCTCGAATCCGGCCCGCGCCACGGCTACGACCTCAAGCGCGCCTTCGACGAGCGATTCGGCCAGGACCGCCCGCTGCACTACGGGCAGGTCTACTCCACGATGTCGCGGCTGCTCAGGAACGGACTGGTCGAGATCGACGCCATAGAGCCCGGCGAGGGCCCGGAGCGCAAGCGCTACGCGATCACGGAGGCGGGCGTCACCGACGTCGGGCGGTGGCTGGCGACCCCGGAGAAGCCCGAGCCGTATCTGCAGTCGACGCTCTACACGAAGGTCGTCCTCGCCCTGCTCACCCGCCGTGACGCCACGGCGCTCCTGGACGTGCAGCGCGCCGAGCACCTGCGGATGATGCGCGAACTGACCGAGCGCAAACGGAACGGGGATCTGGCCGACCAGCTGATCTGCGACCACGCCCTGTTCCATCTCGAGGCCGACCTGCGCTGGCTGGAGCTGACCGCGGCGCGCCTCGACAGGCTCGCCCGGCAGGTGAGCACCTGACGGCCGCCGACCCCCGTCCACCGCCGACCCCGCGGGAGGCGGGACCGATCAGTCGGCCGCGGTCGGCGGCGGGGCGGTGGTGGCCCGGCGGGTCAGCCGCGCGGAGAGCTGGGTGGTCTCCGGTACGTCGATCCGGCCGGCGAGCTTGGCCAGCAGGAGTTCGACCGCACGGGTGCCGATCTCGGCGGAGGGGATGGCGACCGACGTGATCGGCACGGGTGCCTGCTCGGCGGTCTCGTCGGGGCAGATCGCGGCCACCGACAGGTCCTCCGGAACGCGTAGGCCCATGGCCTGGAAGGCGGAGATCAGGGGCTGGGTGATCGGCTCGTTGTGGACGACGATCCCGGACAGCCCCGGCTGCTCGTGGAGAAGCCGCTCGGCCAACGCCTGTGCGGCGGACGGGGTCTGCTGGCAGGGGTGGACGGACGAACGCAGGCCGAGACGGTCGGCGGCGGCCGTGAACCCCGCGGCGACCCGGCGGGCGAAGCCCGTGCCCCGGACGTAGACCTCCGGCGGTGAGCCGACGAGGGCCACGGTGCGGTGGCCGAGCGAGGCGAGATGTTCGGCACACGCCGCACCCGCGCCGGCGAAGTCCAGGTCGACGCAGGTCAGCCCGGCCGGGTCGGAGGGGAAGCCGATCAGTACGGACGGCCGCTCCAAAGCGCGCAGCAGCGGCAGCCGCCGGTCGTCCATCTCGACGTCCATGACGATGAAGGCGTCCGCCATCGCGCTCTGGGCGACCCGGGTGATGCCCTCCTCCCCCTCGTCCTGCGTGAGGAGGAGGACATCGTGGTCGTCTTCCCGGGCGGCGGTCAGCACGGAGGTGACGAACTGCATCACCACCGGCACATGGACGCCCTTGCGGAGGGGCAGCACCAGGCCGATCACCCGTGACCTGCTGCTGGCCAGGGACCGGGCTCCGGCGTGCGGCCGGTAGCCCAGTTCACGGATGCTGGCCTCGATGCGCCGCCGGGTCTCCGGGGAGATCGGCCGCTTGCCGCTGAGGGCGTAGCTGACGGTGCTCGGCGACACGTTGGCGTGCCGCGCGACGTCAGTGATCTTGACCATGCGGTTCCGTTCCCGTCCTTGCGCACCGCCTTGTTCTGTGCCGTGCCGTCCTCAGGAGCCGGCGAGCTCCAGAGTGAGGACGCCGGTACCGGCGGCGGCACGCGCGGAGGGACCGCCGGCGACCTCGACGCCCCACGGCAGGGACGCGTCGGAGGTCTCGGCCCGCAGCGTGGAGCCCTCGCGCACGACGGTGATCTCGGCCGCGGCCGTGCCGTCCTCGCGGGGGATCCGCACGGTGGTGCGGGAGCCGTCGGCCGGCTCGAACACCCGGACGGTCACGTCGTCGGCCCACACGTAGTCGGGGCGGTCGTCGACCGAGCCGACCGGGATCACGGAGCCGGGCCGGGCCAGCAGCGGGACGCTGAGGTAGTCGTGGGTCTCGCGCACCCAGCGCGGGCCGGTGACCTTCTCGCCGGTCGTGAAGTGCGTCCAGGTGCCCTCGGGCACGTAGTACGACACCTCGCCGTCCTCGGAGAACACCGGCGCGACGAGCAGGTCCCCGCCGAGCATGTACTGGCGCTCCAGCGAGGCGCAGCCCGGGTCGTCCGGGAACTCCAGCACCATGGCGCGCATCATCGGGACGCCCTCGGTGTGCGCCTCGTGCGCGGTGGCGTAGAGGTAGGGCATGAGGCCGAGCTTGAGCTTGGTGAAGTGGCGCAGGACGTCCACGGCCTCCTCGTCGAAGAGCCACGGCACGCGGTAGGAGGAGGAGCCGTGCAGCCGGCTGTGCGAGGAGAGCATCCCGAAGGCGATCCAGCGCTTGAACAGGCCGGCGTCGGGCAGGCCCTCGAAGCCGCCGATGTCATGGCTCCAGTAGCCGAAGCCGGACAGGCCGAGGGACAGGCCGCCGCGCAGGGACTCGGCCATCGACTCGTACGTGGACTCGCAGTCGCCGCCCCAGTGCACGGGGAACTGCTGGCCGCCGGCCGTGGCGGAGCGGGCGAAGAGCACCGCCTCGCCCTCTCCGCGGTGCTTGCGCAGCACGTCGAAGACCGTCTTGTTGTAGAGCTGCGTGTAGTAGTTGTGCATCCGCTCCGGGTCGGAGCCGTCGAACCAGGCGACGTCGGTGGGGACACGCTCGCCGAAGTCGGTCTTGAAGCAGTCGACGCCCATGTCGAGCAGGGCCTCGAGCTTGGAGGCGTACCAGGCGCAGGCGTCGGGGTTGGTGAAGTCGACCAGGGCCATGCCGGGCTGCCACAGGTCCCACTGCCAGACTCCGCCGTCGGGGCGCTTGAGAAGGTAGCCGGCGGCCTTGCCCTCGGCGAAGAGCGGGGAGCGCTGGGCGATGTAGGGGTTGATCCACACGCAGATGTGCAGGTCGCGCTCCTTCAGCCGGCGCAGCATGCCCTCGGGGTCGGGGAAGACGCGCGGGTCCCACTCGAAGTCGCACCAGTTGAACTCGCGCATCCAGAAGCAGTCGAAGTGGAAGGCGGACAGCGGCAGGTCGCGCTCGGCCATCCCCTCGACGAACCCGGTGACGGTCTGCTCGTCGTAGGAGGTGGTGAAGGAGGTGGTCAGCCACAGCCCGAACGACCAGGCGGGCGGCAGGGCGGGACGACCGGTCAGCGCGGTGTACTTGCGCAGGATCTCCTTCGGCGTGGGGCCGTGGATGACGTAGTACTGCAGTTGCTGGCGCTCGGCGCTGAACTGGACGCGCGAGACCTGCTCGGAGGCGACCTCGAAGGAGACCTTGCCGGGGTCGTCGACGAAGACGCCGTAGCCGGCGTCGGTCAGATAGAAGGGGACGTTCTTGTAGGACTGCTCGCTGCTCGTGCCGCCGTCGGCGTTCCAGATGTCGACGGTCTGGCCGTTCTTGACGAGGGGTCCGAAGCGCTCGCCGAGCCCGTAGACGGAGGTGCCGACGGCCAGCCGGAGCTGCTCGCGGATGTGGTGCTCCCCCTCGGCAGTCTCCATCAGCGCCATGGCCTTGACATCACTGCTGGTGAGGGTGCGTCCGTCGGCCTGGAACTCCATCCGCCACTCGCCGTCGAGGCGGAAGCGGACGCTCAGCTCGCCGGAGGTGAGGACGGCCTGCTCCTCGTCGACGGTCACGACGGGCTCGTGCGGCTCGTGGTGCAGCTCGAAGTTCGGCCCGGTCTCGACGCCGCCCTCGAAGTGGGTGATCCGCACACCGATGACGCCGGGCATCGGCGCGGTGCAGTCCACGGTGACGAGCGGGCCCTTGAGCGTGTCGCCGCGGTGCCGGATGTGCTGGGTGGGGGCGTGGACGCGCAGGGTTCCGGGGCCCGGCACGGCATCGAGGACCTCGGCCGGATACGCCGCCGTGACGCCTTCGCGCAGCAGCCAGTATCCGTTGGTGAACTTCATGGTCGATGCCTTTCCCGGTGGGCGGCCACCGGCGTCTCGGTACGAGTGGGGGCGAAGGGGGGTGGCTCTGCCTCCTTCCCCGGGAGGGGGAGGAGCGGAGGCAGAGCCACGGGCGGGAGGCGGGAGGCCGCCACCCGTCAGGCCTCGGACGACGCGGTCCGGGCGCGGATCACTTCACGGCGCCGACGGCGATGCCTCGGGTCAGGGTCCGCTGGAAGAGGAGGAAGAAGACGATGGCGGGCAGCGCGCCGAGGAGCCCGGCCGCGTTGGTCATCGTCGCGTCCATCAGACGCTGTCCCTGCAGCACGCCGAGCGCCACCGAAACGGTCTGGTTGTCGTTCGACGGCAGCATGACAAGAGGGAGCAGGAACTCGTTCCAGGTCCAGATGAAGAAGAACACCAGCAGGACGCCCAGGGTGGGCCGGCTGACCGGGACCACCATCCGCCAAAGGATCTGCCAGCTGTTGGCGCCGTCGATCCTGGCCGCCTCGATGATCTCCTTCGGGAAGGCCCCGAGCACCGAGGAGAGGAGGTACGTGCCGAAGGCCGCCTGCACGACGCTGAAGACGATGATCAGGCTCAGCCTCGTGTCGTAGAGCCCCACCTGCTTGGACAGGTAGTAGAGCGGGTAGACCAGGGCCTCCTGCGGCAGCACGTTGGCCAGCACGAAGAAGGCGAGGAAGTACGCCTTGCCCTTGATCCTGCCGATGCCGATCGCATAGGCGTTGAGCACCGAGAGGATCACGCCGAACACCGCGACGGAACCGGAGATCACGACCGAGTTCAGCAGCGTGTGCCCGAAGTCGACCCGCGTCCAGAAGTCCTTCAGGCCGTCCAGATGAAGGCCTTGGGGCAGGGAGAGCGGGCCGTGCGCGGAGTAGTCGGCCGGCGACTTCAGCGCGTTGATGAGCACGATCAGGAGCGGCAGCACCATGAAGACCGCGCCGAGGCTCATCGCCACCAGCACCGGGTAGCGCTTGAGCGCCTTCACTGTGCGTCCTCCGATCGGGTCTGGAAGCGCAGGCCGACCGTGGTCAGCGCCAGGATGATCAGGGTGAGGACCGTCGCGATCGCCGAACCGTAGCCGACGTCGGTCTTCTCGAAGAAGGTCGAGAAGGAGAAGTAGGACGGAACGATGGTCGCGTCGGCGGGTCCGCCCTTGGTGAGGACGTAGACCGCGCCGAAGACCTTCAGGGCGGCGATGGTGCACCACAGCATCACCACGTAGATCTCGGGGCGGATCTGAGGCAGCGTCACGTGCCAGAAACGCTGCCACCAGTTCGTCCCGTCCAGCTCGGCCGCCTCATAGAGCGAGGGGTCGACCCGCTGGAGTCCCGCCATGAAGATCACGACGGGGAAGCCCAGCTGCACCCAGACCATGACGGCCATCACGCTGTAGAGCGCGAACTTCGGGTCACCCAGCCAGTCCTGCTGGAGCGAACCCAGGCCGACCGCCTTCAGCAGCTCGTTGAGCGAGCCGTTCTCAGGGGCGAGGATCCAGCTCCAGACGATGCCCGCGACGGTGATGGGCAGGACCTGGGGGAGGTAGAAGCAGGCACGCAGCACACTGGCCAGCTTCGAACCGAAGTGCTTGCCGATAAAGTCGAACAGCGCCGCAGCCACCACGAGGCCTACCGCGGTGGGGATCACCGCCATCGCCAGGACCATGGCGACGCTGTGCCGGAAGGACTCCCAGAACCGCGAGTCCTTCATCAACTCCTGGTAGTTCTCCAGCCCGGCCCAGGTCGGCGAACCGACACCTTGCCAGTGGGTGAGGCTGAAGTAGATGTTCATCGCGAACGGCACGATCACGACGGCCAGGAAGGCGATGACACCCGGGATCAGGTACAGCGCGTAGGGATTGCGCAGCCGGAGGGGTCGGACGCTCATGACGTGGGCGCACCCGCGTCATAGGCCTTCTGCAGCTCGTCGAGGACCGCGTCGGGGCTCGCGCTGCCAGTGATCAGCTTCTGGGTGGCCGATACCAGCACGTCGTAGAAGCCGGGGACCGGCCAGTCCGGGTAGAAGGCGAGGCCGTCCTCGGACGAGACCTTGTTGAAGTTCTCGATCAGCTCCTTGGAACTGGGGTCGGTGATCGCCGAGGGATCGGCCGCGACAGGCACACCGCCGTTGTTGCCGAGGGTGTTCTGGATCCCCTTCTTCATCGTGATGTCGATGAAGTCGTAGGCCAGCTGCTTGTTCTTGGCGTTCTTCGGCACGACCCAGAGGTTGCCGCCGGAGCCGAGGGTCAGCTTGGTGCCGGGGAAGAGGAACGAGCCCCACTGGAACTTGTTCTCGTCACGGAAGCGGCCGTACCACCAGCTGCCCGAGAAGAAGATCGGGGACTTGCCGCTGATGAAGGAGACACCGGCGTCCTCGGCCTTCGCGCCGCTGCTGGTCTTGGCGATGTAGCCCCTCTTCACCCAGTCCGAGAGGGTGTTGGCGGCGTACGTCCAGGCGGCGTCGTGGAAGTCCGCCTTGCCCTTGTAGAGCTCGAAGGAGTCGACCCAGCTGCGGTCGGCCTTGGTCAGGGCGAGCTGGTACAGGTACTGGTGGGCCGGGTACTCGGCACCGCCGTTGGCGAGCGGGGTGATCCCCTTGGCCTTGAAGGCGGCGAGAGCCTGCTCGAACTCGTCGAACGTGGTCGGGACCTTCACGCCGTTCTGCGCGAAGAGGTCCTTGTTGTAGTACACCATCGTGTACTCGCCGAAGTTCGGGACGCCGTACCAGTTGCCGGAGCCCATGACGCCCTTGGCGTCGTAGCGGCTGGTGGTGGTGACGCTCGGGCTGAGCAGTTTGTCCCAGCCGTTCTTGGTGACCTGCGGGGTGAGGTCGGTGAGCAGGCCCTGCTTGGCCAGCAGGCCGGCCGTGGCGTTGCCCTTGTTGTACTCCATGAGGTCAGGGGCGTTGCTCGAGTTGAGCACCATCGAGGCCGTCTTCTGGATCTGCTCGAAGCCCTTCGCCTCGAACGCGACCTTGACGCCGGGGTGGCTCTTCTTGAACTCCTCTATCGCCTGGTTCCAGGCGATGCCCATGGCACTGTTCGGAGCTTCGTAGTGCCACAGCTTGAGCGTCTTTCCGTCGCCCTGCGCATCGCCGTCCGAGCTTGCGCACGAAGTGATGAGCATGGCGCCCGCAAGGGCAGCTGCTGCGAGAGCCAGCGGTCTGCGCACCTTCAACATTGAAGTGACCTCCACCTGGGCCGGACGAGTGAGGCGTCCATCGAATGTTTCGATGCGACGCGTCGAAGCGCTTCGACGCAGGACCGTATGCAGCGATCGCGAGTATGTCAATGGTGTTAACAAATCGCCGACCAGGGATTTTGAAGCGTCACGCCGGTACGACGACTGCATGACGCCGCACCGGATGCCCGCAGTGACGACCTAGGGACACAGCGCTTCCGTCATCGGCGCGGAAGCGCTTGGCGACGATTCGGACTCACTCGCTCCGAATTCCCGCGGAGTTCCCCTTGGCGCTCATGGGCAATTTCGTCTCTTCTGTCACAGTTTCCACACCAGCCCCTGCGATGTGCGGTTTCCGGCCCGCGCGGGAAGCTCGATGCATCCTCAACCAACCGGCGTACAAAGGGATTTCGGGGCCCGTCAGGCCGGCGGAGCCTCTACGGGGCGGACGGCCGAAAGAGCGTCAGAGTAGGGCACAAAGGAGCGGTGCGCACTTTTTGCCAGATCCCTTTGACTGGCGGTGCAAAACGTGCCTACCGTGCATATAGGGACGTCTTCAACTACAGACATCTGTTCCGGCGTTCCACGTCCGCAAGGTGCGTCGCTCCCCTGCGACCGCACCCCTATCCGCCGGGATGCCGCAGGTTCCCGCGCGACGGCGGTCAGCTCCGTGCGGACCGCGACCCGAAGAAGTCCAGATCCCCGAAGGGGGAGTCATGCGCACGCTTACCATCCGCAGGATCGCCGCCGCCGCTGTGGTGGCGCCCCTGCTCGCCTTCGCCGGAGCCACCGCGGCCAGCGCGGCGACGCCACAGACCGCACCCGTCACTGCGCAGTCCGTCGCACCGCAAGGCGGCGGCTGGGGCGGCGGACACGGCGGCTGGGGCGGCCACGGCGGCTGGGGCTGGGGTAACGGCTACGGCTGGGGCGGCTGGGGCTACGGCGGCTACTACGGCTTCTACCCCGGCTTCTACGGGACCGGCTTCTACGGACCCTTCTTCCGCTGAGGTCCTATGACAGGCGGCCGGCGGGCCCGCCCGGCGACGGGCCCGCCCGGCAGCGGCTCCCCGTTCAGCCGCCTGATGTGCCGCTGATGACGGCCCGCCCGGCGGCGGCTCCGCGGACCCGGGCCGTCCGGGCCCCTGGTTCGGGCGGTGGCGGTCGGCGGCGAGGCTGCTGTGCGGCGGGCGGAGGGCGGCAGCCGCGGGTGCCTGGACGGCAGCCGGAAAGGATCATTGCAGGCAGCAGCGGAAGCGGCCCCTCATGGGGGGCCGCTTCGGCGTGTGACGGCACAGGGCATGAGGCATGAGCGCCTTCGCTGCCTTCCTCAGGAGCGGGCCGTCGCCCTCATGAACGGGTCAGCATCGTCCCCACGGTCGGGCGCGCGGCCGTGCTCAGCCCCGTCACGCGGTCGGGCGCCTGTTCAGTCCCACAGTTCGCGGACCGGGTCGTGCGGCCAGGAAGGCTCGGTGTCGACATAGGTGATCGTGAGCTTGGTGAAGTGCCGCAGCTTCGGGTCGCCGGTCCAGGGTTTGGGGTCGGACAGCCTGATCTTGACCGGGAAGCTGTGGAAGTGGCCCGCCGCGCAGTAGGGATCGCAGTCGTTGGCCTCCTCGTAACCGGTTCCCACGGCATAGTCACTGCCCCAGTGCGACCAGTACAGGCCGCCCAGCCGGTCGTTCCCGTCCCCGCAGGCCAGCAGGAAGTCGGGGGGCATGACCAGCCCCCGGCCGAAGCAGGTGACCAGGACCGTGGCCTGGGTCGGCTCGGCCGCGGGCGCGAAGGCCTGGGCCGCCGGAACGCTGACGCCTGCCGAGGCGGGGGCGGCCGCCGCCACGGTCGCCAGCGCGGCGGAGGTGACGGTCAGCGCAAGGGTACGGAGGAGTGACATCTCGGCCTGCCTTCCTGGCCGCTGCCGCAGGGGTGGCGGTCGAGGACGAGGGTGCGGCCCCTGAAGCCGCTGTGCCGGTAAGCGGGGGTTGAGGGGCTTGGGCTGCGGGGACGACGGAGGGGGCGGGGAACGCCGGGCCTCCGGGGCGCCCGCACAGCCACGCAGTCACGTTCCTCCAAGCGGGTGAGGCGTGCAACCCGACCGGGGCGCGACGGGCCCGACGAGCACGCTCAGCTTTGCGTCGGATACGGAGAGGGAGCTCCCGGATCCGGATCGGCGGTGGAACAAATGCGACACTGGTTCCGGTTGAAGCCCCTGTCAAGGAGTTCGCCGTACCTCGAGGTGATGCCGCCATGGGCACCGACATGAGCAGTCCGACCACGGAGACGTTCAAGCGCGCCGTACTTTTCTTCAACCGGCAACGCTACGCGGCCGCGGCACGGACGCTCGCGTCGATCGTGGAGATCGCGCCCCGCAACATGGCGGTGCGCATGCTGCTGGCCAGGTCGTACTACTTCTCCGCGCAGCTCTCGCGAGCGGAGGCGGAACTGCGCGACCTGCTGCGCGCCGAGCCGCAGGACGCACATGCCCACCTCCTTCTCGGCCGCACGCTCGAGCGTCAGGGCCGTCTCGCCGAAGCGGCCCCCCACCTGCGGCTCGCCGACACGATGACGGCTTGGGACCTCGTCGCCGTGTGAGCCCAGGCCGGGGAAGACCGTGGAGCGTGCCGCGTCCGCGGGCCACTCCCCCGGCCCATCCCGAATTGTCCGAACCGTGTCGCCTCCGCAGGCTGCTCACGTGGGGGCCCATGACAGACCACGGTTCGGAGACCCGCAATGACCTGTCCGCACGTCCGGTCCATAGCGCGACGCAGGGCACGCTACGCCGTCGCAGTCCTGCTCGCCGCCGCCGCGAGCCTCACCGCCTGCGGTGAGAAGACGTCGAACGCCATGCGCGTCGACCACGCGGTGCCTGCCGACACGCCGGCGCCGAAGGTGCCCTGCGGCAATCCGCCGGTGGAGCTGGACCCCCAGGCCCAGACCTTCCTCGACCAGCTGGCGGCTGCCGGGGGCCCGCCGCTGTACTCGCTCTCCTACCCGGCTGCCCGAGAAGTGCTGGACACGTTGCAGGCGGGACCGGTGGACATGCTGCCGGCGCAGATCAGCCGGCGGACGGTGCCCGGAGGACCGACCGGCCCGGTGTCGGTGCACGTCGTACGGCCCGAAGGCGCCGAGGGGGACCTGCCCGGGATCGTCTACATCCACGGCGGCGGCTGGGTACTCGGCAACTTCTCGACACATGAGCGCCTGGTACGCGAGCTGGCCAACGGCGCGCAGGCGGCGGTGGTCTTCGTCGACTACACCCCCTCCCCCGAGGCCCGGTTCCCCGTGGCGATCGAGCAGGCGTACGCCGTGGCCAAGTGGGTCGCCGCCAACGGCGGCGAGATCGGGGTCGACCCCTCGCGCCTGGCCGTCGCCGGCGACTCGGTCGGCGGCAACATGACGGCTGCCGTGGCGATGATGGCCGAACAGCGCGGCGGACCCGACTTCCGCCGTCAGGTGATGCTGTACCCGGTCACGGACGCGAACTTCGACACGGCCTCGTATCACCGCTTCGCGGAGAACTGCTGGCTGACCAAGCCCGCGATGAAGTGGTTCTGGGACGCCTACGCACCGGACCTGAAGGACCGGCAGAACCCGCTGGCGTCCCCGCTGCGCGCCCCGGTCAGCGATCTCCGCGGCCTGCCGTCGGCGCTGATGATCACGGACTCGGACGTGCTGTACTCCGAGGGCACGGCGTACGCGCAGAAGCTGCGCGAGGCCGGAGTGCCCGTTCAGCTGACGCACTACCCGAAGATCACACACGACTTCATGATGCTCAACGCCCTGCGCGAGACGGAGTCCAACAAGAAGGCGGTGGCCGAGGTGACCGCGGCGCTCCGCGAGGCGCTGCACGGGGCTGCCGACCCCGGCAAGTAAGACGTCGCGCCGAGAGGCGCGGTGGGGTAAAGAGCGGGTCGAGGGCCGAGCCCGACAAGGCGGGGAAGGCAGCCGCAGCGCAGCTGCGGCGACCGACGAGAACGCCGCCGGGCGAGAGCCGTCGACCCGCGACGCCGCCCCGCCCTGTCCACGCGACCTCCAAGCCCCGGCACGACACGGGGCGTGGAAGGGGCGGGCACCCGAGGGCCGCCCTTTTGCGCCCCATCGACGGAGAGTGGTTCCTTTGGTAACAAGTTCTTGTTATCGTTGATTCATGGACGAGAGGGCGACCACCAGGGAGCGGATCATGTCCGCCGCCGCTGCCCTGCTCGCCGAGGGCGGCCGGGACGCGGTCTCCACTCGGTCGGTCAGCAGGGCGGCGGCCGTTCAGCCGCCGACCATCTACCGGCAGTTCGGCGACATGCAGGGCCTGCTCGACGCCGTCGCGGCGGAGGGCTTCGCAGACTACCTGCACCGCAAGACCGACCGGGCCCGGGCCGCCGATCCCATCGAGGACCTGCGCTGGGGTTGGGACCTGCACATCGAGTTCGGGGTGGCCCACCCGGAGATCTACCAGCTGATGTTCGCCCAGCCCAGGCCCGGGGCGGAGCCGGAGGCCGTGAAGGAGTCCTTCAACGTCCTGCGCGGCCTGGTGAGCCGGGTCGCCGAGGCGGGCCGACTGAAGGTCGGCGTCGAACGCGCCATGCTCATGATCCACGCTGCCGGCTGCGGGGTGGTCCTGACGCTGAACGCCATGCCGCCCGAGGCCCGCGACGCGGACCTGTCGCCGCGGACGCGCGAGGCCCTACTCGCTGCCATCACCACGGCGGAGCCCGGAGAGTCCCCTGCTGAAGAGCGCCGGGCGATCGCCCGTACCGTCGCCTTCAAGGCCGTGCTCCCCGAGATCGAGGAGATCCTCACCCCCGGGGAACGCATCCTGCTGACCGAGCTGCTGGACCGCATCACCCAGTCCGCCTGAGCCGTGCGCGTGCCGGGCTGCGGCGTGCGCCGCGGCGGCCTCACGGCTGCCGCGGTGCACGCGCCGCGATGACTCGTGATCGACCTTCCTGTGGCGCTTCCACCGGCCCTCCTCGCTGTTCCCACCACCGGCCGGTCAGCCGGTGATCCGCATCAGGGCGATCCTGTCCCCTTCGACCGTGAAGGCGAACAGTCCGAGGGGCCGTTGAAACCATTGCCACCGACCTGGGCGGAGACGATCACCTGGCTCCCACTGCGGCTCACCGCCGTGATCCGCAGGGAGACCTTGACGCCGATGAACTCGCGGTCGCTCCATGTCTCGAGGGCTTCACGGCCCACGAAGCGGCGCCCCCAGTCGTCCACCGCGCCGTCCTCGGTGAACAGGTCGAGAAAGCCCGCGGTGTCATGAGCGTTCGCCGCCTCCACAGCGCGCCTGACTGGTTCGGGAAGCCCGGAAAGGTCCGGCGTGGTGGTCATGGTGGTCTCCTTGTCGATGTCGATGAGCGTGCACCGGATCCCCGCGGGACGAGGTGCCTCGGGGCATCAGGCCCCGGCACGGGGGGACAGCAGATCTTCCAGGCCGATCCGGCGGTAGAACTCCGCGCGAATCCGGTCGGCGACCGCGGAGACGACCCCCGAGCCGTCGTCGGCGGGGTCGATGTGGGTACGGAAGGGCCGCTTGCCGGCGGGGAGTCCGACGACGCGGACGATCTCTCGTGCCACCTCTACGACGTCGGCGTCCTCCGGGGTGACGGCCGCCAGGGCGCGGCCGACCTGCTCGATCAAGCCCTCGTAGCGGCTCTGGTATGCCGCGACGGTGTCAGCGTCGGCGGGATGACCCGCGTTGGCGAAGTGATTGGTGCCGGAGGTGAAGACACCGGGGACGACGATCGAGGTGTCGATGCCGAAGCGGGCGAGTTCCGCAGCGTAGCTGACGGCGAGGGCGTCCATGGCCGCCTTCGCCGCGAAGTACGGGGCCAGGTAGGGCGGGGTCCCCCCGCGCGTGCTGCTGGAGCCGACCCAGAGCAGCAGACCGTGCCCCTGGGCCCGCAGGTGCGGCAGGGCGGCGCGGTTCACCCGCTGGGTGCCCACCTGCTCGGGTGCGGGTTGCGGGCATGCGCCGAGCCGACCGGGCATCCGGCGACGGGCGTGCCGGCCGGGCCGGGCTGAGCCAGGATGAGGGCGGCTCGAGGTCAGGCCGCTCCGCCGTTGGCGTAGATCGTCTGGCCGTTGATCCAGCGACCGGGGCCTGCCAGGAAGGAGACGATCGTGGCGACGTCCTCGGGGGACCCGAGACGCTCGAGGGGGTTCATCTTCGCGAACCGCTCGATCGTCGCCTCGTCCTTGCCCTTCAGGAACAGGTCAGTGGCGACCGGGCCGGGCGCGACGGCGTTCACCGTGATGTCGCGGCCGCGCAGCTCGCGGGCCAGAATCAGGCTGATCGCCTCTACCGCACCCTTGGACGCCGCGTACGCGGCGTAGGTCGGTGTGGCGATCCGCGTCTGGGACGTGGACACGTTGATCACCGCGCCACCGTCGCGGAGCCTGCGGGCCGCTTGCTGGTTGACGACGAAGGTGCCGCGGATGTTGGTGCGGTGCATGCGGTCCAGGGCGTCGAGGTCGAAGTCCGCCACGGTGTTCAGGATCATGAGTCCGGCCGAGTTGACCACCACGTCCACCCCGCCGAACTCCCGCTCCGCTGCGTCGAAGAGCGCCCGGACCGCCTCCTCGTCCGCGACGTCGGCCCGTACCGCGAGGGCGGAACCTCCGGCGGCGGCGATCTGCGCGACCGTCGCGTCGGCGTCAGCCTGGTTGCCGGCGTAGGCGATGACGACCGCCTGGCCGTCGGATGCCAGACGAAGGGCGACTTCCCGGCCGATGCCGCGGGAACCGCCCGTGACGAGCGCGACGCGGCGGGCGGTTTTGGTCTCGGTCATGGCAGTCTCCTGATCGAGCTATGGGGGCGACTCCTTCCGTCTCCCCGCTTCCACCGATAACACTGCCACGTTAGCGTCGAAAGCGCAAGCGACGATAGCGGAAACTCGTTAGCGTCGATAACAGGGCAGGGGGCGACCCGCGGCGCGGGCCCCCTGCGCGCCGAGGCCGCCACCCCGTACGGGGTGGCGGCCCGGGAACCGACGGCCGTCGCGCCTTCGACGTTCAGGCCGGATGGAGGTCAGCGGAAGCGACCGCCGAAGAAGAAGGGGTCGAAGAGGTAGGGGCCGAAGAAGTAGGAGCCGAAGAAGTAGGAGCCGAAGAAGCCGCGGTCGAAACGGTTGAAGTCACGGTGGCGACCGTGGCCGCCGTGGCCGCGGTCGTAGCCGCGACCGTGGTCGCCCGTGACGTGGGTTCCGTGCCCGCGGACGAGGTCCGGGGCCGCGGCACCGGCAGCGGTGGCACCACCCAGCAGTACGACAGAGGCCACGCCGAGAGCGGCCGCACAACGGGAAACACGCATACTGACTCTCCTGTCTCGACGGGCACCGTGGCGGTGCCCGCAGGGTTCCGACATGAAGAGCCTGCGTCGAGGACATCCGCGCCGCACGACGGGCGGTCGTTACGCTGTGTCACGCAACGGCGCGTCAATTACGGCGAACGGTGGACTCCGGCGACGGCGTCGACCCTCAAGGTCCTGATGAGCACGGGATGATGAGGCATCAACCGATCCACCACGGACCGTAATCACCAACCATCGCTTCAGGACCTCCCGACGGGTGAATCCTCGTCACCGACCACGGCCGGCGCACGTTCACCACCGCCTCGGGACACCCCGCGCAGGGTATCCCCGCAGCCGCGAGGAAAGTGCTGCGACACTGGTCACGGACTTGCGTGTCGCCACGGGTCCGGATCTGCCCGAAGTCACGGCGACACGCAAGCCCGGCCTTTCACGAGAAGACGGACGGCCCCGGCCGCCCCGAGCGGCGGGCACGGGGCCCCGAGGACAGCCGGACGGGCTGTCAGACGGATGACGACACCGCGTCAGCAGTCCTTCTCACGCAACGCGTGCAGGTGCGCACTCGACTTGCGGGCGAAGCTGAACGAATCGGTCGGCGTGTCGTGCTCGGTCTGCCAGTGGTGGTCGAGGCGTCCGCCGTGTGTCCGTGTCACAGCCGAGATGAACCGCTGGTAGTCGATGTCACCGTCCCCGACGTCGACCATGCGGTAGCCGTCGCGGGCGGTGTCGTCGCGCTCACCGTCCTTGACATGGAACAGGGGGTAGCGGTCGGGCTGCTTCAGTACGTAACGCAGCGGGTCGAAGGGGGCCGGGGTGCCGTCCTCCCGCTTGGAGAAGCGGAACTGACCCGCGTAGGCCCAGTAGATGTCCATCTCCAGGTAGACCAGGTCCGGGTCGGTCTCGGCGAGAAGGACGTCGTAGAGGCGCACGTTCGGGCGGTCGGTAGCGAAGGAGAACTCCTCCGCGTGGTTGTGCTGGTAGAACTTCATGCCCCGGGCCTTGGCCGCGGCTCCGTACTCGTTGAACTCCTCGGCGCAGCGCTTCCAGCCGTCGACGGTGCTGCCGTACCGCCAGGGGCCGGAGGCGGTCCCGATGTGCTTCAGCCCGAGGGCCTCCGCGTCGTCGAGGACCTTCGTCAGGTTCTGGGCGAAGGTGTAGGCCCCCGGGTTGCCGTCGTCGTAGTAGCCGACGTGGCTCCCGATGGCCTTCAGTCCGTGATCGCGGGCGAGCCGGCGCAGCTGGGCGAGCGTGATGGCCCCCGCGGAGCCCTGCGTGTAGCCGGCGTACTCGATCTCGTCGTATCCGTACTTCTCGAGCTCCGCGAAGACGGGGGCGAAGCCGAGGGTGGAGACCTTGTCGCGCAGCGAGTACAGCTGGATGCCGAGGCGGCCGGGAGGCACGACGGGACGGCCGTGGCCCTTGCCGTGGGCGGCGGCGGTGGGGGCGGTCGCGCCCAGGAGGGCGGCCGCGGTGGCTCCTGCGGCGACGCCGAGCATGCCACGTCTGCTGAGCTTGCGGCTGAGCTCCGGGTCGGGGGTGCTGTGACGACGCGTACCAGTCATTGTGGATAACTCCTTGGCGTCGGTGACATGTGGTTCAGTGGAGTCCTGCCAAGCGCAGGAGCAGGGACTTCACTTCGGTGGCCGCGACGCGGCCACCGACGGCATGCGGGACGGAGCAGATGATGAGCGGACCTTCGTCGTCGCTCGCCGGGAGACGGCCGTGGCTGCCGCGAATAGGCGAGGGATCGAGCGGCACGACCGCCATGCGGTAGCGCATGCCGAGCTTCTTGCGGGCCAGGGCAGTGGCGGCCTTGACGCGGACGTAGGGATCCTCGGGGTCCATGAACAGCTCGACGGGGTCGTAGCCGGGTTTGCGGTGGATCTCGACGAGCCTGGCGAAGTCGGGCGCCCTGTCGTCGTCGAGCCAGTAGTAGTACGTGAACCAGGCGTCCGGCTCGGCCACGGCGACGAGTTCACCGGAGCGGGGGTGGTCCAGGCCGTAGCGCTTCTTGCCCTCGTCGTCGAGGAGTTCCGCGACGCCGGGCAGAGTGGCGAGGACCTTGCGGGTGGCCTCGAGGTCCTCGGGACGTCGCACGTACACGTGCGCGATCTGGTGGTCGGCGACCGCGAACGCACGGGAGGCCATCGCGTCGAGGTATTCCATGCCGTCCTGTGTGTGGACCTCGAGCAGCCCGGCGTGCCGAAGCTCGCGGTTGATGTCCACGGGCCGGCTCACGGGTGTGATGGCGTATTCGGAGAGCGCCACCACCGTGCGGCCCTCCCGGAGCGCGTCGTCCAGGAGCGGGGCCAGGGCCTGGTCCAGCTCGGTGGCCGCGCGGCGGGACCGGGGGTCGTCAGGGCCGAAGCGCTGCAGGTCGTAGTCGAGATGCGGGAGGTAGCACAGGGCGAGGTCGGGTGTGCGGGTCCGCAGGATGTGCCGGGTGGCGTCGATGATCCAACGGCTGGAGACCAGGTCGGCTCCGGGGCCCCAGAAGTGGAACAGGGGGAAGGTGCCGAATGCTTCGGTCAGCTCGTCATGGAGCTCGGGGGGCCTGGTGTAGCAGTCGGGCTCCTTGCGGCCGTCGGCGTAGTAGACGGGGCGCGGCGTGACCGTGACATCGGTGTCAGCGCCCATGGCGTACCACCAGCAGATGTTGGCCACGGTGTATCCCGGGTGGACGCGGCGGGCGGCGTCCCACAGTTTGTCGCCGGCGACGAGGCCGTTGTGCTGGCGCCACAGCAGGACCTCGCCGAGTTCGCGGAAGTACCAGCCGTTGCCGACGATGCCGTGTTCCGCGGGCGGCGCACCGGTGAGGAAGGTGGACTGGGCGGCGCAGGTCACCGCGGGCAGGACGGTTCCCAGCGGAGCGCGCGAGCCGGTGCCCGCGAGACGTTTCAGACGCGGCATGTGGTCAAGGAGCCGGGGAGTGAGGCCGACGATGTCGAGAACGAGGAGCGGGGACGGCCCAGCGGCGTCGGTCATGGGAGTTCCTTCAGGCCGAGGTCGTGGAGGAGGTCGCGGGCGAGGCCGAGCTCCGCGGCGATGCCGTCGGCGAGCTGGGCCCTGGTGCGCGGGCGCAGCTCGGCGGGCAGGGCCTGCCATGTGTAGGTCTCGACCTCGAGGTGGCGGGTCAGCGGGGTCGGCCCGCCGACGAGTCGGGCCAGGACGTCCTTGAGGACGGGAACGGTGGAGGTGAGCGGTGGCGCGGGCGAGGCGTGCAGGGGCACGTGGAAGTGGGCGCGCCAGGGCGCGCCGGTGGGAAGCGGCCCTTCGGTGAGCGCCTGGTGGAGGTCGTCGGTGCCGTGCAATCCGCCGGCGGTGCGGGCGCGCGTCTGGTGGAGGAAGCGGGGTTCGGAGAAGGCGGCGAGCGCGTCGCGTACGCCCTGCAGGTGAGGGTGCTCTGCGTGGAGAGCGGCGGAGAGCTGGACCTTGGGAATGGTGATGCCCGCTGCGGTGAGCGCGTTCAGCGCGGCGGCGGGTTCTTCGAAGGAGGTGGCGAGGTGGCAGGTGTCGACGCACACGCCGATGCGCGGGTGGGCGATCGCGCTGAGGGGCTCGATCGCGTCCGTGGTGGTCTCGACGATGCACCCGGGTTCGGGTTCCAGGGCGATCCTGATGGATTTGCCGGTGAGTTCGGCCAGCGCGTCGAGCCGTTCGGCCAGCGTGGTCAGGGCGGCCCTGGCGGTCCGCGCGGCGCGGTCGTCCCAGGGGGTGCGCCAGGCGAGCGGGAGGGTGGAGATCGAGCCTTCGCCGACGTCGGCGGGGAGCAGGGCGGCGAGGAGGTCGGCGAGGCCGCTGGTGTAGGCGAGCCGATCCGGTTCGGTCCAGTCCGGTCGGTACACCCGGTACTTGACCTCGGCGGCGCCGAAGCCCTGGTAGGGGAAGCCGTTGAGGGTGACGACCTCGAGCCCGCGGCGGTCGAGTGCGGTACGCAGGCCGCGCAGTGCCGCCGGATCGGTGTGGAGGGCGTGCGCAGCGTCCTTGGCGAGCCACAGACCGATGCCGAGGCGGTCCCGCCCGAGCCGTTTCCGGACCGGCTCGCAGTGGTCGCGGAGCTGGGAGAGGACTCCCTCGAGCGTTTCGGCGGGATGGACGTTGGTGCAGTAGGCCAAGTGAACGATCGAGCCGTCGGGGTGCCGGAAGCGCATCGGTGCTGCCCCCTCATTCCCCGCCGCGGAGGATGGAGTTCCCCTCGTGCAGGTCCCCCGGGGCGGGGGTGTCGAGCTGCAGTCTTCCGCTGCTGCCGTAGAAGGCGACGGGGTTGCGCCACAGGACCTGGTCGACGTCGTCCTCGGTGAAGCCGGCGGCGAGCATCGCGTCGGCGGTCCGGCGGGTCTTGAGGGGGTCGCTCTTCCCCCAGTCCGCCGCCGAGTTGACCAGCATCTTCTCTGTGCCGTAGGTCTTCAGCACGGTGACCATGCGGTCCTCGTCCATCTTGGTGTCGGGGTAGATGGAGAAGCCCAGCCAGCAGCCGCTGTCGGCGGCCTCCTTGACCGTGGTCTCGTTCAGATGGTCGAGCACGACCCGTTCGGGGTCGAGTGCCGACTCGCGGACGACGTCGATGGTGCGGCGCATGCCCGCGAGCTTGTCGCGGTGCGGGGTGTGGACGAGGGCGGGCAGCCCGTGGTCGGCGGCGAGTTGGAGCTGGGTGGCCAGGGCGGCGTCCTCGGCAGGGGCCATCGAGTCGTAACCGATCTCGCCGACGGCCACCACGTTGTCCTTGACGAGGAAGCGGGGCAGCTCGTCGAGGACGGGCAGGCACCGCGGGTCGTTGGCCTCCTTGGGGTTCAGGGCGACGGTGCAGTGGTGGGCGATGCCGTACTGCGCGGCGCGGAAGGGTTCCCAGCCCAGGAGGGAGTCGAAGTAGTCGAAGAAGGACTCGGGGGAGGTGCGCGGCTGGCCGAGCCAGAAGGAGGGTTCCACCAGGGCGCGGACACCGGCGGCGTACATGGCCTCGTAGTCGTCCGTGGTGCGGGAGGTCATGTGGATGTGGGGGTCGAAGATGCGCATCAGGACTCCTCCGTCCGGGACGTCAGGGCGAGGACGCGGTGGAGGTCCGCGGGGACGGGCCGGCCCGCGGCGGTGCGTTCCGCGGCGTAGTCGCCGAGCATGCGGGCCAGTTCGGCGTCGCCGTGCGCCCTCTGCTCCAGCCGGGAGGCCGCGGCCAGCGGCACTCCGGTGAAGAGGCACTTCAAGAGGGCGTGACGCCAGGTGTGCGGATCGAGGTGCGCGGCGGCGTAGGGGCCGACGGCGGCGGCGACCAGCCGCGTGTCGTTGGTGCGCAGGGCGTCCTCGATCAGGGGCACCCCGCAGGCGGGGGCCGGCTCGAGGTGGGCCAGCGCCAGGAGGACGGCGCGGCGTTCCGCGGCCGTGCCCTGCCGGTACAGACGGGTCAGGGTGGCCGCGTCGGCGCGAGCCTCCCGCAGGAGGAGCACACGGACGCCGTCGGCGTGCTCCTGGCCGCAGTGGCGGCCCGCGGAAGCGAAGTGCCGTTCCCAGGCAAGCGGGGTGGAGGGTGGCGTGGGGGTGTCGCCGTCCGTGGCTCCGCCGGGGGCGGCGGCTCGGGCTTCGGCTAGGGCCGCGTCGAGCCAGGCGCGGGCGGGGTCGCCGAGCCGGCCGGGGAGGCCTTCGCGGGTGGGTGTCGTCATGCCATGGCTCCGTTCGTGGGGGTGTGGGAGCGCAGGAAGGGAAGGGAGGCGCGGGCGAGTTCGGGGCCGGCATGGGAGTGCCGGGGAAGTTCGACGACGGTCAGGCCCTGGTAACCGCTGTCCACCAGGGCCTGGAGAACGGGTGGGAAGTCGATCTCCCCGTCACCGAAGGGGAGGTGTTCGTGGACGCCGCGGCGCATGTCCTCGATCTGGACGTGGCGCAGCCAGGGTGCGGCCTGCTTGACGCAGTCGGCGGGGGCCAGCGGCTCCAGGCACTGGCAGTGGCCGATGTCGAGGGTGAGCCCGAGGGGTTCGGGGTCGCCGAGCAGTCCGCGGAGATGGTGGAAGTCGGCGAGGCAGGCAAGGAGGTGACCGGGCTCGGGCTCGACAGCGAGGGGGATCCCCGCGGTGGACGCCGCGTCCAGAACGGGTGCGAGGGCGTCCTGGAGGCGCTGCCAGGCGGTGGCGGGCGAGGTGCCGGCAGGCATGATCCCGCTGAAGCAGTGCACGGCGTGGGCCCCGAGGTCGGCGCCGACCTGGACGGCTCGCACGAGCAGCCGGGTGCGCGCGGCGCGGGCGTCGGGGTCCGGGTCGAGGAGGGAGGGGCCGTGCTTGCGGCGCGGGTCGAGGACATAGCGGGCGCCGGTCTCGACGGTGACGTCGAGACCGAGGAAGGACAGCCGTTGCGCGAGGCGCCGGGTACGGGCGGCGAGGTCGGGGGCGAGGGGATCGAGGTGCATGTGGTCGAGGGTGAGTCCGACGCCCTCGTAGCCGTAGTCGGCGAGGAGGGCGATGGCGTCGTCGAGACGGAGGTCGGTGAGGCCGTTGGTTCCGTAGCCGAAGCGCAGGCTCATGTGGGGCTCACCTTCCTGGCGACGCGACGGGCGACGGGACCGAGAGCGAGAACGGCCATCGCGGGGACCCCCGCGCCGGAGCGGGCGGCCAGGGCGGCTTGCAGCGGGATCATGGCGCGTATCCCGCCGCCGACAGCGCGCTGGGTGAGGGGCGGTGACGGGTTGAGGGCCGCGTGCAGGAAGGGGGTGAGCGCGGTGCCGGCGTAGGCGGCGGAGGCCAGTTCCGTGACGAGGCGGGGCAGTGCCGGTGCCTGCCTGGTCGGTGGCGCCGGTCGCCCCCGCAGGGTACCGCCCGCCCCGTGCCGGGCGGTGCCCTGGGCCGGGCTGGCCGACGCGCGCAGGTGGCGCACCGTCCGGGCGGCGTCGACGGTGACGGCGGCGATCGCCGTGGTCGTGACCAGCGCGGCGAACGGTGCCGCGCTGGAGCCGCCCTGGGTCTCGTTGCGGGAGACGGTGGTCACCGCGTAGGTGTGCGCGCCGAGCAGGGCGGCGTGGGGCAGCGCGGCGGGCAACGCCCGGGGACGGGTGGCCGCCGCACCGAGCACCAGGTCGAGGGCACGCGCCGCGGCCATGGCGGCGGGGCCGGCCGCCGTGTGCTTCAGGCGTAAGTCGTACGCCCAGACCGTGGCCGCGAGGGTGGTGGCGAGGGTGAGCGGGATACGTCCCGCGCGAGCCGCGAGCGCCAGGCCGGCCGCCGTGAGCGCTGTGGCGGCCGTCAGTGCGGCGGCCGGGCTGATCCGACCCGACGGAAGGGGGCGGTGAGGGCGGTCGACGGCGTCCTCGTCGCGGTCGGCCCAGTCGTTGAGCGCCATGCCCGCGTGGTAGAGGCACAGCGAGGTGCCGATGGCGAGGAAAGTCCCGCGGCGAGGCGCCTGTCCGGTCGCGGCGGCGCCCGCGAGGGCGTCGCCGGGAACGGTGAACAGTGCGGACACACGCAAAAGTTCGGCCCAGTCCCACAGCCGCGCGCGCGGCGCGGGCTGCACCGCGCCGGCATCGCCGGCACCCGCTGCGGCGTCGGTGGTGACGGCGTCTTCGCTATCGGTGGCAGTGGCAGCCGTGGCGGGGGCTCTTCGGTGGCTGCCGGCCCTGTGGGCGGCCGCTGCCTGATCCGTGCCCGCGCTGCTGTCCGGGGCGGCTCCCTCCTCCGCCCCGGACACAGGCGTGGCGCGCTCCCCCGTCCGCGCGGCGGCCTCCGCGGCCGTGCCGCCCTGTAAGCGGCGCGATGGGCCGCGCGTGGCGAAGGCCGTGACGACGCCGAGGGCGGCCACGACGGCCAGGGTCCGCAGTCGCCGCGCGCCGGCAACCGTCACCGGGAATCCCCCAGCCTGGTGGCGAAGTCCAGCAGTTCGCCGTACTGCTCCGACAGGGACGCCGGGGCGCCCGGGTCGGGGTCCTTGAAGTAGAAGGCGAGCTCCGGGAGGGGACCGCTGATGCCGGCCTCGTGGGCCCGGGCCGCGAAGCGGGCGAGATCGATGACGAGCGGGGCCGCGAGGGCGGAGTCGCAGCCCTGCCAGGTGGTCTGCAAAACCATGCGAGTACCGAGGAAGCCGTCGAAGGCGATGTGGTCCCAGGCCGTCTTCCAGTCTCCGAGGGCCGGGACGTCGTCGATGTGCACCTCCCCCTGCGGGGCGGCGCCGAGGGCGTCGGCGAGGACGCGCTCCTTGCCCGCGTTCTTCGCGGCGGCCGCGGCCGGATCGGCGAGGACCGCGCCGTCGCCGCCACCGAGCAGGTTGGTGCCGGACCAGGCGCGCACCGCCAGGGCGCGTTGCACGAACATCGGCGCCAGGACGGAGCGGAGCAGGGTCTGCCCCGTCTTGCCGTCCCGCCCGGCGAAGGGAAGGCCGCGGGAGCGGGCCGCCTCGGCGAGGGCCCGGGTCCGTATACCGGTGGAGGGGGTGAAGTTCACATAGGCGCATCCGGCCTCGACGGCCGCCGCGGCGTAGAGAGAGCTCGCCGGCAGGCGGTCGCTGCCGGGCTCGGGGACGGGTTCGGTGGAGGCCACGTTGACGACGACGGTCCGGGCCAGGCCATTGCGCCGGGTGAAGGCGGTGATGTCGGCCGCGAACGCCGCGATCAGCTCCTCGTCGCCGCGGGTGTCGCCGGGGATCGGTCCGCCGGTGCGGATCTCCTGATCCGCGGCGGCGAGTTCGGCGTGGAGCGCGGTCGGCAGGCCGTGCGGCAGTACGCCGCCCTCGGCGAGTTGTTCCGCCCGCTTGCCCAGCGGGCAGGCGGCTGTGTCGTGGCCGCCGAACACCAGGGACGGCAGCGGTGCGAGTCCAGCCGCCGCGAAGGGCGGGGTCTCGCTCACCATGCCCGTCGCGGGGTGGAGCCCCGCGCTGACCGCCGCGCATCCCGCGACGGCGGTGGTGGCGACGGAGCCGCGGGCTCCGATGAGCCAGACGCCGGTGCGCGGGGGCGAGGAGTTGTCCGATGCCGGTGCCGGAGCGGACGGATTCGTCACGGCTGCCTCCCTGGTGCGAGTGGTGGGTGGCGGCGGGCGGGGGCACGGCGTCTCCCCGCCCGCCGCCGGCTCGTGGGTGCCGGCAGGACCCGCCCTACGAGGAGGGCAGTTCCTTGATCTGGATGTTCCGGAAGGACACCTGGTCGTCGGCCCCGTGGTTCTGCAGGCCGATGTAGCCGTCCTTCAGGCTGCGGACCGGATCGGTGTTGGTGAAGTCGTTGATCTTGACTCCGTTGAGGAAGACCTGGACCCGCTCACCCTGGACCTTGATCTCGTAGCTGTTCCACTGGCCCGGGGGACGCAGCACCTGGTCACGGGCCGTGAGGTTGGCCGACTTGAAGGTGTAGATCGAGCCGGTGGTCCGGTCGGGGGCGTCGGTGGCGTCGATCTGGATCTCGTAGCCGTTGTCCACCGCGGACCACGGGTCGTCGGAGGCCGGGAAGCCTACGAAGATCCCGGAGTTGTCGTCCCCGTCCAGCTTCCAGTCCAACTTCAGCGAGTACGAGCCGAACTGCTTGGCCTGGTACCACAGCAGACCCATGCCGCCCTCGGTGCGCAGTTCACCGTTCACGACGTTGAACTTGCCGGGGCCCGCCTGCTTCCAGCCCTCCAGGGTGTGGCCGTTGAACAGGTCGCGGTAGCCCTTCTGCGGCGTGCAGTCGGCCTTGACCTGTCCGACGGCGTAGCGCAGTCCGCCCAGCAGGTGCTGGCGGAAGGCCGGCTCGGCGTAGGACTCCTTGGTGTGACCGCCACCGGTGTAGAAGGAGCGGCCGGACTGGTAGGTCTGGCACCACGCGATGGGGTGGTCGCCCTTCATCGTGCCGCCCTGGTAGGTGGTCTCGTCCAGGGTGGCGAGGATGCGGGCCTGGCCACGCGGGTTGGTGCGGTAGTTGTACCACTCGTCGGTGCGCTCCCAGCCGGCCGCGTCAAGGTGCGCGGTGGCCGGGTGGTCGTGGTCCTCCGCGCGGACGGTGGCCTTCTGGATCTGCGGGTGCGACTGGAAGTAGGCGCCGACGAGGCCGCCGTAGAAGGGCCAGTCGTACTCGGTGTCGGCGGCGGCGTGCACGCCCATGTAGGCGCCTCCGCCCTTGACGTAGTTCTCGAACGCCTGCTGCTGCTCGGCGTTGAGGACGTCACCGGTGGTCGACATGAACACCACCGCGTCGTAGCGCGCCAGGTTGTTGCTGGTGAACTGGCGCGGCTCCTCGGTGGCGTCGACGGTGATGTTGGCGGTGGCGCCGAGCTCCTTCAGCGCGGCGACGCCGGTGGGGATGGAGTCGTGGCGGAAGCCCGCCGTCCGGGAGAAGACCAGGACCCGCTTGGCGGCGCGGTCGGCCGGCACGTCGGAGATCTCGAAGTCGTCGAGGTCGTAGAGCGCTCCGGAGCCGCCCTTGAAGACCAGGAAGAGCTCGGTGGTCTTCTTCGGCACGGCGCGCAGCGGTACGTCGATCTCCTGGAAGGTCTCCCAGCTGCCGGTCACCGGGACGGGGGCGGAGCCCAGGATCGGGCCGGTGGCCGAGCCGGTGCGCACCTCGAGGAAACCGCCGGAGCCGCCGGAGGAGACCCGGGCGGTCAGCCGGACGGAGCCGGTGAGGTTGTACGGCTTGAAGGAGATCCAGTCGTCGTTGTCGATGTTGCCGACGGTGCGGCCGCCGTGGGCCTCGGCCTTGTCGAAGAGGTCGACGCCGGACGAGGAGGTGAAGTGCTCGGCCTGCCGGTGGCGCGGCTGCAGCTGCGCCTGGTCATGGCCGGCGAGCGCCTCCTGGCCGCCGCCTCCGCCGTCGGTGTACTCGGCGTCGATGACGCCGAAGATGTTGGCGTTGGGGTCGTGGCCGCCGTCGGCGGACGTCTTGATGGTGCCGGAGCAGCCCTTGACGGAGGTCAGGGGGTGGCCGTGGCTGTCATGGCCGAGGACGTAGTTCACCGTGACCTTGGAGCAGTCGATGGTCCCGTCCTCGGGGTCGGTGACGGTCACCTTGAACGGGATCTCGTCGCCGAACTCGAACAGGTGGCCCTCGGCGGGCAGGTCGAGCGTCACCTTGGGCGCGGTGTTGCCGACGACGACGTGGGCACTGGCCGTCGCGGTGCGCCCGGTCGGGTCCTCCACCGTGAGGGTCGCGGTGTAGGTGCCGTTCTTGCGGTAGGTGTACGCCGGGTTCGCCGCGGTGGAGGTGCCGCCGTCACCGAAGTCCCAGCTGTAGGAGAGCGTGTCGCCGTCGGGGTCGGTGGTGCCGGCCGAGGAGAAGGTGACCTTCAGCGGCGCGGTGCCCGAGGTCTTGCTGGCGGACGCCTCGGCGCTCGGGGAGCGGCCGTCGGTGGCGTTCTCGATCCGGTAGAGCCCGGAGTACTCGTCGCCGCCGAACCAGGCGGTGCCGTAGTCGAGGACGTACAGCGCGCCGTCGGGGCCGAAGGCCATGTCCATGATCTGGGTCCCGGTCCACGGGACGTCGTTGATGGACTGGACGGTGCCGTCCTCGCCCTGCTCGATGCGCTTGATCCAGCGCCGCCCGAACTCGCCGGCGAAGAAGTCGCCGTCGTAGGCCTCGGGGAACTTCACCGGGGAGTCCAGCTCGGGGTCGTACCGGTAGACCGGGCCGCCCATCGGGGACTCGGAACCGGAACCGAACTCGGGAACGGAGCCGCCGTCGTAGGGGATCCACGCGGCCTGCGCGGGCGGCAGGTCGGTCAGGCCCGTGTTGTACGGGGAGTCGTTCTTCGGCGCGGCGCAGTCGAAGGTCTCGCCCGACTGCCCGGTCGCGAAGTCGTAGTCGACGTACGGGTCGTTGTCACCGGTGCAGAAGGGCCAGCCGAAGTTGCCGGCCTTCGTCACGCGGGCGAACTCGACCTGGCCGCCGGGGCCGCGCCCGGGGTTGGCCGTTCCGGCGTCGGGACCGTAGTCGCCGACGTAGGCGATGCCGGTCTTCTTGTCCACGCTGAAGCGGAACGGGTTGCGGAAGCCCATGGCGTAGATCTCGGGCCGGGTCTTCTCGGTGCCCGGGGCGAAGAGGTTGCCCTCGGGGATCGTGTACGACCCGTCGTCGGCGACCTTGATCCGCAGCAGCTTGCCGCGCAGGTCGTTGGTGTTGCCCGAGGTGCGGCGCGCGTCGTAGGCGGGATTGCGGCCCGGACGGTCGTCGAGGGGTGAGTAGCCGTCGGAGGCGAAGGGGTTGGAGTCGTCGCCGGTCGACAGATACAGGTTGCCCTCGGCGTCGAAGTCGATGTCACCGCCGACGTGGCAGCAGATGCCGCGCGTGGTGGCGACGTCGAGGACCTTCTTCTCGCTGGCGAGGTCGAGGGTCCAGTCGTCCTTCAGCGTGAAGCGCGAGAGCCGGTTGACGCCCTCGAACTTGGCGAAGTCGGCCGCGGTGCCCTGGTCGGGCGCGTCGCCCGCGGGGGTGTCGAGCGGGGGCGCGTAGTAGAGGAAGATCGCCCGGTTCTCGTCGAAGTTCGGGTCGATACCGACGCCCTGCAGGCCTTCCTCGTCGTGCGTGTAGACAGGGACGGTGCCGATGACGGTGGTCTCGCCGGCCGCGTCGGTCCTGCGCAGCTCGCCATCCCGCGAGGTGTGCAGCACACTGCGGTCGGGCAGGACCGCAAGCGACATCGGCTCGCCGGTCTCCGGCTCCCCCTTGGCGAGGGTGACCTGCTGGAACTGCTCCGCCGCCGCTGCCGCGGGCTCCGTGCCGAGGGACCGGGCGAAGGCTCCCGAGGGGGCGGAGACGACGAGGGACGTGGCGGCCAGCAGGCCGCCGGTGAGGAGCGCGAGTCCTTGCCTGAATCGGGTTCTTGGTGCTGCGGACCGTTTTCTGTGCACGAATGTCCTCCGGGAAGGTCGTACGGGCGGATGCAGCTGCCGTGCGGAAGATCCGGGGACCGGCGTGCGCCGCCACGCTGGTCGGAGGTGCCGTGTGCAAGGACCGGCCTTGTGTTTCAGGCTTGTGTCCTGTGCACCTCAGGGACGGTAGCCGGGTTCGTCCAAAACCGGAAGCCCTTGTGACGCGATGAAGTTGAACTTTCTCCCGGGTCAGGACAAAGGCGTGCCCGGGCAGCCCGACAGGCCCGGCGGCGATGGCCGCCGGGCTGCGGACTGCTGGTGGTGACCTGGGGTGACGCCC
>NZ_JBYIQP010000210.1:0-1148 GCF_057707665.1 Actinacidiphila sp. bgisy167
CTGGCCAGAGCGCGGCGCCGGGTGGGGACCGCGCCGTTGCGTCGCTTGTTCGAGGTCCTTGCCGGTCCCGTCGCCGACCGCGGCCGGGCCGGGTCCTTCTACCGGGGACTGCGCACGGTGGCGATCGACGGCACCCACCTGCACGCGCCCGACGACGAGCAGGTCACCTGGCGCTATCCGAAGCGAGCTGGAGAACATCTGGAGTTCGGCTACCCGCTGCTGCGCCTGCTGGCCGTGGTCGAGTGCGGCACCCGGGCCGTGCTCGCTGCCTGTTTCGGTCCGGAGAACGAGGGCGAGCTCTCCTACGCCCGCCGTCTGCTGGGCTGCCTCAACGCCTCGATGCTGCTGCTGGCCGACGCCGGCTTCGACGCGGTGGAGTTCCTACGCGACGTCGCCGGCACTGGCGCGCAGTTCCTGGTGCGCTCCTCCGCCCGGCGCCGCCCCACCATCCAACGCCGCCTGCCGGACGGCTCCTACCTGGCACGCCTGTCCGGTGCCTACGAGGCGGGGACGGGCTACCGGCCGCTGCCCGTGCGCGTGATCGAAGCATGGATCACCGTCACCCTCGCCGACGGCACCACCCGGTGCGAGCCGTGGAGGCTGGTCACCAGCCTGCTCGACCACGAGCGCTACCCCGCCCGCGAACTCGTCGAGCTCTACCACCGCCGATGGCAGGTGGAGACCGCCTACTTCTCGATCAAGGCGACCATGCTCGACGGGCGGGTCCTGCGCTCACGCAGCGTTCCGGGCCTGGACCAGGAGGTCTACGCGCTCCTGGCGACCTACCAGGCGCTCATCCGTGCCGCGGCCGACGCGGTGACCACCCGGCCCGGACTGGCCATGGAACGGATCAGCTTCACCGTCCTGCTGCAGGCCGCCGCCGACCAGGTCACCACCGCCACCGGCATACTCCGACCGGCAACCGCCGACCTCCTTGGAGCGATCGGGCGGACGGTCCTGGACAACCTGCTGCCCGCCCTACGACACCACCGCGTCAAGGCCCGCAGCCGCAAGAACCCGACAAGCAAGTACGGGCCGAACGCAGGAAAACACCCGCAAACCACCCAGACCTACACCCTCGCCGTCGAGATCCAGGTCATGGAAAGCGGACTTGCAACCCGCCACCGACGTTAAACGCAACGGTGTTG
>NZ_JBYIQP010000211.1:0-1109 GCF_057707665.1 Actinacidiphila sp. bgisy167
CTGCGGTCGTCGCGCGTCTTCTGCGGCGTCCTCGGGGGCGGCTGTTGGGAGCGGGGCGTCAGGGTGAGGCGAGCGGTGTCGGTGAGTCGTCGGGGCGGCACGCGCTTCAGGACACGGGGACCTCGTCGGCTTCCCGGAGCCGCGCGGGCAGGCGGCTGCCCAATCCGCTGGACCTCACCGCTTCGGCCAGGAGCGACGCGGCTCCGGACGTCAGTCCGTGGTCCGCTGCAGGTCTGCGAGAGGTTCGGCTGGATTCGGCCCGTCATGCGGGTGGAGCGTCGGTGCAGGAGGGCCTCACCTCGCAGTCGGTTTCTCACACGGCGGGACTGTCCGCGGCCTCGGACCGGATGTTCCTGACCCGGGCCTTCGAGGCCAGCGAAGCCGACGTGAGTATGTCGGTGAGGCGGGTGATGGAGGGCTATGAGCAGATGGTCGCGGTGGCGGGTCGTGTGGGTCTGGTGGCGCGGGACGCCGGTGGTGACGGGAACTGCTTCTACTACTCGGTGGCCACGTTGTTGGGGTTGGCCCCCAGGGCCGATTCGCAGATGTCGGTGGAAGACCATGCCCGGGCGATGAGAGACGTGGCGGGGGGCATGCGGCAGGAGTTGGCTGATGCTCTGCCGCAGTTCTGGGACGAGATGGGGCCCCAGCTGGTCATCATGTATGCGGATGATCTGGCATCCGACCCCGATGAGGCGGATCGGATTGTGGAATGGCTGTTCGCGATGCCGGATGGGGGCCGTGAGGAGGTGCTGTCCGGGCTGGATCGGCAGATCCGTACCATGGACAGCTATGCGAATGCCGGTGGTGATCTCGCGCCGGTCCTTGCGGCGCGCGTCTACGGCCTCGTTCTGAATGTGGTCGAGGCTGCGGGCTTGGCGGTGCACCGGTTCGGTGAGGATGGGGGGATCGAGCTTCACCTGGTCCGTCACGACGGGGTGATGCACTGGATGCCGGCTCGCCCCGCACGGCCGGGGGTGTGGGACCCGGTGCAGGCCCGGGCGATACTGGCCGCTCCGGTGGAGGCCGAGGGTCGGCAGGAGGGTGTCAGGCGGCTTCCGGCGCCTCCGCCGGTGCAGCCCCAGTCGGGGGAGCGTCTTGTTCAGGAG
>NZ_JBYIQP010000212.1:0-991 GCF_057707665.1 Actinacidiphila sp. bgisy167
CTTAGACCGACCGGCAAATGGATCACTTGAGGCGTCGGGTAGTGGGGCGGCCGTCCCAGCGATAGCGGTTCGTCGAGCGTCGGATAAGCATGCGGAGCGTGACGAATGCGGCGGCGAGGTAGAGGTAGAAGTCCACGACGCTGCCGTCCTTCTCGGTGCAGCGCCGCAGCTTGCCGTAGCCGTTCATCCACGAGTGCGACCGCTCGACCACCCACCGTTTGCCGGCCTGGATCGGTGCGGGCACGCCCTTGCGGGCGATCTCGCCGGTGAAGCCGAACTCGTTGAGCAGAGCACGGGTCTTGGCGCTGTCGTAGCCGCGGTCGAGGTTGATGTTCACTTGCTCAGGTAGTGCTCCTACCTGGGCTTTCGCTGCTTCGAGGGTGGGGCCGAGGAGCGGTGAGTCGTGCCGGTTTGCGCCTGCGGAGACGATCCCCAAAGGGACCCCGGCCGCATCCGAGGCCACTGATCGTTTCAGTCCCTGCTTGCCCCGGTCGACCGGGGAGCGTCCGGCTTTCTCGCCTCCCGAGGGAGCTTTCGTGATGCAGCCGTCCACGGAGATCTCGGCAAGTGAGAGGCCGATCATCTGGTCGTACGCCTGGAGCGCCAGCGCGTGGACCTGCTCTGATATGCCCATCTGCGACCAGAGCATGACGCGGCGTCGGATGGTGCGGTCGGAGCAGCCCGGACTGGCGATGCGCTCGTATCCGGTGCCGTGGACCAAGGCCTGCACGATGTGCTCGAAGACGATCCGGTCCGGGACCCGGCGTCGGTGACAGCCCAGCGGGTGGGTCGGCGCATACTCGTCGCGCGCCGGCAGCAGCGCGGCGAACTGGTCCCACAAGGGTTCGAGCAGGCAAGATGGCACAGCAGGCACGGGCCCTCCGGTGATCACTGAGCGTAGAGAACTCCATGATCACTCAGGCCCGTGCCTGTCTCGTAACGAGAGCGTCCAGTCGCCGGGCAGCAGCACACCATTTGCCGGTCGGTCTTA
>NZ_JBYIQP010000213.1:0-986 GCF_057707665.1 Actinacidiphila sp. bgisy167
CCCGCGACGGCATCCCGGTCCGCGTCTGGTCGTGGCCCGGCAATGCCTCCGACCAGACCCTGATCCGGCAGGTCAAGGACGACATGCGGGACTGGACCCTCTCCAAGATCGTGTGGGTCGCCGACCGGGGCTTCTCCTCCGACCGCAACCGCCGCTACCTGCGCAGCGGCACCGACGCCTACATCATCGGCGAGAAGCTCCGCACCACATCCCCCGAGGTCAAGCAGGCCCTGTCCCGGCAGGGCCGCTACCAGGACATCACCGGGAACATGCGTGTCAAGGAAGTGCGGATCAGCGACACCGAACGGTTCGTCATCTGTCACAACCCCGAAGCCGCGGTCCGTGACCAACACATACGCGAGCAACTCGTCGCCCAGCTCACCGAGCTGATCGCAGACTCCGACAAGCTCAGCGACTTCAAGCGCGGCGAACTGCGCGGCAAGATCGCCGACAAGCCCGGCCTGAACCGCTACTTGCGCACCACCCCCGCCGGCAAGCTCCGCATCGACCAGGCCAGGATCAAGACCGAGGAGAACCTCGACGGCAAGTACCTCCTGCGATCCTCCGACCCCAAGCTCTCGGCCGAGGACATCGCGCGCGGCTACAAGGCCCTCTTGGAAGTTGAACGCGGCTGGCGCGATATGAAGCAGATCATCGACCTGCGGCCGGTCTACCACCGGCTCGAGGAACGCATCCGCGCCCACGTCCTGCTGTGCTGGCTCGCCCTCTTGCTCATCCGCATCGCCGAGACCACCACCGGCGACACCTGGCCCCGAATCCGCCGCGAACTCGACCGTCTCCACCTGGGCACCTTCACCGGCCCCACCGGCACGTTCCAGCAGGTCACCACCCCCACCAAGCCTCAGCAGGACCTGCTCGCCAAGCTCGGCATCCCCGCCCCCAGGCAGATCGCCAGCCTTCAGCCCGCACCGCGCTGACCAGCCATAACACCACCGCCTAGAGACACGCCCTCCAGGCGGCCACAG
>NZ_JBYIQP010000214.1:0-963 GCF_057707665.1 Actinacidiphila sp. bgisy167
ACTTCAGGGTGACGCCGCTTCGGCACCTGCGGCGGATCCCCGGGCGCGGGACCGGCTCCTAGCGTGGAGCCATGACCACGCCCGTGTGCCCCAGCGCCTCGTCGGCCCAATTCACCCGTTACGTCATGGCCAAGGGCCCGGCGCTGCTGCGCACCGCGCGCTCGCTCACCGCCGACCCCTGCGACGCCGAGGACCTGCTGCAGACCGCCCTCGCCAAGACCTACCTGGCGTGGGACCGGATAGACGACCACCGGGCGCTGGACGGCTACGTGCGCCGCACCCTGGTCAACACCCGCACCTCGCAGTGGCGCAGGCGCCGGATCGAGGAGTACGCCACAGCCGAGCTCCCCGAGCCGCACTCCGGCGCCGCGGCCGGCCCCGACGAGGCCGAGCGGCAGGCCCAGCGCGACGCGCTGCTGAGGGCGATCGGCCGGCTGCCCGCCCGCCAGCGGGCGATGGTCGTCCTCAGGTACTACGAGGACATGAGCGAGGTGCAGACCGCCGAGGCGCTCGGGGTGTCGGTGGGCACGGTCAAGAGCGCGGTCTCGCGGGCCCTGGGCAGACTCCGCGAGGACCCGGATGTGCGCCCGGGGTAGTGACATACCGAGCGGTATGCCAGGACAATCACAGCACCCATCCGCCCACGCGTAGCCGCTTCAACGAGGAGGCGCCCCGGTGCTGAGCACGATGCAGGACGTACCCCTGCTGGTGTCCCGGATCCTGACCCAGGGTCATTGCATGATCGAGATCTGTCTGGGTTCGTCACGTGAGACCGAGGGTTCGTAGGGGCCGGTGGTAGTCGCGGCCGGTGTGGCGGAGGGCGGCGGCGATGTTGGTCTGGCCGTCCTGGCGGAAGACGCTGATGGCGAGGTTGCGCAGGGAGGCCATGGCGCGGGGCAGGGTGCCGGTGCGGACCTTGGAGTCGTCCTCGCGGAACGTGCGGTCCCGCACGTGGTGCAGGAG
>NZ_JBYIQP010000215.1:0-942 GCF_057707665.1 Actinacidiphila sp. bgisy167
ACGGCAGCTGTAGTTCGTGATCTTTGCGGTTGGTGGTCATGTGGTGGCGGCTGCGGTGATGTGGTTCCAGCGGCGGTGGCAGGCGGCGGCGCGGTGCTGGTGACGGCGTCGCCAGCGTGACCAGTGCAGGACGTGCACCAGGTCGCGGCATGGCGCGGGCAGGATGGTGGCCCTGAGAAGGACAAGGAGCTCGGGTCGGGTGAGGGGGATCAGCTCGGTCTGGGACGACGGCTCGGTGGGGTGGTGGCGGGCGAGGGTTGCGGCCAGGAGGGCGGCGGCGATCAGGCTGATCAGGCTCCACCGCATCCAGGAGTTCCAGCAGGTCACCTGGCCTTGGTCGAGTCCGGTCAGGGACTTCGCGGCGCGGAAGTCCTCCTCGATCCGCCACCTCGTGCAGACCACCGCCACAAGGTCGTGCAGAGCGGCCGGCGTGGTGGAGTGGCAGCGGTAGAAGGACACCTCGCGGGTGTAGCGGTGGCGGCGGACGAGCAGGACGCTGTGGCCCGGCGCCTGTCCGGTCGGGGTGTCGTCGCCGGTGATGTCGATCATCGCCCAGTCGTAGTGGCGATCGCCCTTGGTGCCGTGTCCGGTCCGCAGCCGCTGCCAGGCCCGGCGGGGCAGCCTGGCCAGCAGGGCGGTGACGCTGAAACGCCCGGCTGGGGTGGTCACGTGGTGGCCCGCAGGAACGGCGATCGCGTAGTCGTAGCCCAGTTCGCGCATTCGGTATCGCAGTTCGCGTCCGCCGTAGACTTCGTCGGCGGCCACCCAGCGGGCGGGCAGTCCCGCGGCGCGGGCCCGGGCGAGCATGCCCGCGGCCAGCTCGGGCTTGGTGGCGAAAACCAGCTCGTCGGGCACGCCGGTCAGCTCGCGGCGCTCATCGTCGGCGGCCCAGTCCTTGGGCAGGTACAAGGCGCGGTCGATCAGGGCGTGCCCCGAACTGCT
>NZ_JBYIQP010000216.1:0-937 GCF_057707665.1 Actinacidiphila sp. bgisy167
GAGGTACCGGAGAAAAAAAAGGAGAAAGTCGACGACGAGGATGTAAATCTCGGAAGCTGGCTCGCGCAGGTACGCAGCGGCCACAGGCCGGTTGGCGACGCCACGCGGGCCGAACTCGACAGAATGGGCATGCGCTGGGAAAAAATACTCAACACTGACACCCAGTTGAAGCTGAAAGCCGCCAAGCAGTTCTACGAGAGAGAAGGCCACCTCGAGGTCCGGTCCGACTGGAAGGAGAAAGTCGACGACGAGGATGTAAATCTCGGATACTGGATCACGAGTGTACGCAGCGAGCACACGAAGGTTGACGACGCCACGCGGGCCGAACTCGACAGAATGGGCATGCGCTGGGAAAAAATACGCGACACTGACACCCAGTTGAAGCTGAAAGCCGCCAAGCAGTTCTACGAGAGAGAACGCAACCTCGAGGTACCGCAGGATCATAAGGAGCCAGTCGACGGCGAGAATGTATTCCTCGGAAGCTGGATCTTGAATGTACGCAGCAAACACACGAAGGTTGACGACGCCACGCGGGCCGAACTCGACAGAATGGGCATGCGCTGGGAAAAAATACGCGACATTGACGCCCGATTGAAGCTGAAAGCCGCCAAGCAGTTCTACGAGAGAGAAGGCCACCTCGAGGTCCGGTACGACTGGAAGGAGAAAGTCGACGACGAGGATGTAAATCTCGGACACTGGATCTCGAATGTACGCCTCAAACACGCGGAGGTTGACGACGCCACGCGGGCCGAACTCGACAGAATGGGCATGCGCTGGGAAAAAATACGCGACACTGACACCCAGTTGAAGCTGAAAGCCGCCAAGCAGTGGTACGAGGCGCATGGCGACCTCGAGGTACCGCGGGATCATAAGGAGCCGGTCGGCCGCGAGGATGTAAATCTCGGAAACTGGATAAAGAATGTACGCAGCAAACACA
>NZ_JBYIQP010000217.1:0-919 GCF_057707665.1 Actinacidiphila sp. bgisy167
ACTCTGCGGCGGCGAGTTCGGGTTCCTCGTGCAGGAGGAGGACCCGGGTCCATGCGTCGAGGTCGGCGGCGATCACGGCAAGCCGGTGATCCCAGCCGGTACTCTTCACCCGTTGGGTGCCTCTTCTCTGCGACGGTTTTGATCTCAGCAATCAGATCATTGCAGGTGGGAGGCACCCTTCTCCTGTTGGTGCGTCAGGTGACCGTCACAGCTGAATTCATGAGGTTGATGGTGGCGCCGCCAGGCGGTCCAGTGCAGGACGTGGTCACGGTCGCGGACCGGTGGCGGCAGGACGAGTGCGCGCACGAGGCGTACGAGTTCCGGGCAGGTCAGCGGGACGAGGCGGGCGGTTCCGGCGGAGACTGCGCGTGCGGTGGCGTCGAGGGCCAGGGCGAGCACGGCGGCGGCGATCAGGGAGAACAGCGACCAGCGCATCCAGGAGTTCCAGCAGGTCACCTGGCCCTGGTCGAGGCTGGTGAAGCCCTTGGCGAGTTGGAAGGTCTCCTCGATCTTCCAACGGCGACAGATCACCTCCACGAGCGTGCCGAGGGCGATGTCCCCAGGGGTCCAGCAGCGGAAGTAGGAGACCTCGCCGGTGTAGCGGTGGCGGCGGGCCACCAGCACGCTGGTGTCGTCCTCGTGCCTGTCGGGAGTGTCGTCGGGGCGGATGTCGAGCCAGGCCCAGACGTACTCGCGGGTGCCCTTGGTGCCGTGGCTGGTCGCCCGCCGCGTCCACTGCTCCGGCCGCACCTTGTTGATCATCTTGCGTGCTTCCCGCTTGCGCGCGGTCCCGTCCGTGACCTGGTGTGTGGCAGCGACACCGACGGTGTATCCGAGTCCCAGGGCGCGGATGTTGCTCAGGGCTTGATCAAGTTCCGGATTCGTGTGGCTGGGCCGGGAGATGACCGGTTGGGGTGCG
>NZ_JBYIQP010000218.1:0-898 GCF_057707665.1 Actinacidiphila sp. bgisy167
TCCAGCGCATACTCATTCCGTCGAGTATGGCCCGCTTGGCGTCGTCAAGCTCTATGCGGCCGCGGCGTACATCCTTGATCCAGCTTCCCAGAGATATATACTCGCCGTCGACCGGCTCCTTCCAGTCGGACGGTACCTTGAGGTCGCCTTCTCTTTTGTAAAACTGCTCGGCGGCTTGCAGCCTCAACTGGATGTCAATGCGCTTGCGTATTTTGTCCCAGCGCATTCCCAATTTGTCGAGTTTTTCCCGCGTTTCGTCGTCAACCTTCGTTTCGCTGCCGCGTACATGCTTGAGCCAACTTCCGAGAGATACATACTCGCCGTCGACCGGTTCCTTCCAGTCGGACGGTACGTTGAGGTGGCCTTCTCTTTTGCGAAACTGCTCGGCGGCTTTCAGTCTCAACCGGGTGGTGGCAGGGTTGCCTTCTACTGGCTCCCAGCGCATTCCCAATTTGTCGAGTTTTTCCCGCGTGTCGGCGTCAACCCCCGTGTGTTCTTTGCGCACATCCGCAATCCAGTCTCCGAGAGATATATACTCGCCGTCGACCAGCTCCTTCCAGTGGGACGGTACCTCGAGGTTGCCTTCTCTTTTGTGGAACTGCTCGGCGGCTTGCAGCTTCATCTGGGTGTCAGTGTTGCGTATATTTCCCCAGCGCATTCCCAATTTGTCGAGTTTTTCCCGCGTGTCATCGCTAACCTCCGCGCGGCCGCGGCGTACATCCTTGATCCAGCTTCCCAGAGATATATACTCGCCGCCGACCGGCTCATTCCAGTCGGACGGTACCTCGAGGTTTCCTTCTCTTTTGCGAAACTGCTCGGCGGCTTGCAGCCTCAACGGAGTAAGAGGGCTGTCTTCCACGCTGTGGTGGCGGGTTCCGCCGGGGAAGCCGACGGGGCC
>NZ_JBYIQP010000219.1:0-831 GCF_057707665.1 Actinacidiphila sp. bgisy167
CCCACTGCATACCCATTCCGTCGAGTACGGCCCGAGTGTTGTCGTCGACTTTCGCGCGGCCGCTGCGTAGATCAGCAAACCAGTTTGCGAGAGGTACATTCTCGCCGCCGACCGGCTCCTTCCAGCCGGACGGTACCTTGAGGTCGCCTTCTCTTTTGTAAAACTGCTCGGCGGCTTGCAGCCTCAACTGAATGTCAATGGGCTTGCATATTTTGTCCCACCGCATTCCCAATCTGTCGAGTACGGCCCGCGTGTCGTCGTCAACCGTGTTGCCGGTGCGTACATTCGAGATCCAGTGTCCGAGATTTATTTTCTTGCCGCCGACTGGCTCCCTATGCCTGAACGGTACCTCGAGGTGGCCTTCTCTTTTGCGAAACTGCTCGGCGGCTTGCAGCTTCATCTGGGTGTCAGTGTTGCGTATATTTCCCCAGCGCATTCTCAATTTGTCGAGTTTTTCCCGCGTGTCGCCGTTAACCTCCGTGTGCTTTCTGCGTATATTCGAGATCCAGTCTCCGAGAGATATATACTCGCCGTCGACCAGCTCCTTCCAGTGGGACGGTACGTCGAGGTGGCCTTCTCTTTTGTGAAACTGCTCGGCGGCTTGCAGCTTCATCTGGGTGTCAGGGTCCGCCTGCCATGGTGTGGGTTGCGGGTTCGCCTGCCATGGTGTGGGTTGCGGGTCCTGTTGCCAGGCCATGAGGTTGTCGGGCCACTGGGTGGTGTGTGTGCCGGTCTGCCGCCATGCCGTGACCAGGCCGGCCCGGTCACGGGGCGACAGGTGCGAGGCCTCGGTGGCCAGTCTGTCCTGCTCGTCACCGGTGACCGGTTCCT